>NZ_JBIAXP010000005.1:275662-395375 GCF_042896795.1 Kitasatospora sp. NPDC001261 | reverse complement strand
GGGAGGCCTGCCAGGTGAGGGCGAAGGCGATCCGCTCCCCGGCGGTGACGGTGAAGTCGGCGTAGGTGGTGAGGTCGCGGCCGTAGGTCTCGGCCCTGCCGTCCAGCCAGACCGAGTCGGGGCCGGCCACGGCGACGGTGCGGTGGCCGCCGTCGGCCTGCTCGACGCGGTGCACCCAGGGCACCACCCGGCCGTAGGAGAAGCGCATCCGCAGTGCGGAGCGCATCCGCACGGTGCCGGAGACGCCCTCGACGATCCGGATCACCTGGGGGACGGCGTCCTTGCCGGCCAGCGGGCGCGGCGGCATGAAGTCGATCACCCGGACGGTGCCGCCCTGGGCGTCCCACTCCTGCTCCAGGATCAGCGAGTCGCCCCGGTAGCGGCGGCGGTCGGCGGGCACGGCCGGGGCGGCGGCGGTGGGCGGGGGCACCCGCAGGTCGGCGGTCTCGGCGATGCGGACCCGTGCGGGCGAGGGGGCCGGGGCCGTCGCGGGGAGGGGGACCGAGGTGACGACGGCCTCGGCCGGGCCGATCCGCCAGAAGCCGTGTTCATCGGTGCCGAGCAGGCCGGCGAACACGGCCGGCGAGTCGAAGCGGGGAAGGCAGAGCCAGTCCACCGCCCCGTCCCTGCTGACCAGGGCAGCGGTCTGCATGTCCCCGATGAGTGCGTAGTCCTCGATACGGCCGGCCACGTGGATCTCCAGTTCGCAATGTGGTCAGGGCATCGGCGAGCGGAGGGAGCGAGCGGTCTGCGGGGCCGGAGGTCCACCCCGGGACGTCCGGCCTGCCGGGGGTGGTGGCGGGCCTTGCTGGAGTGTCCGCGGGGCTCGGTCGAGCCCCTGGAGTGGGTGGGGATGAGCGGGAATACGGGGAGGTCCGGTCGCGCATCGGGGACCGGGAGTGTCCTGACCCTCCCACGCCCTCCGCGTGCTCGTGCTGTCGGCGATGCGTCCGAGCAGCTTACGACGGACGAAAGGGGCGAAGCACGCGGACGCAGCCCGGTGTGGCGCCGCAATTCGGCGGAAATGCCGTGCATCGCGAGGGCGCGGCGCAGGATGGTCCGGAAGGATCACCTCCGCCTGGCCCGGCAGGGGGAGCCGGGATGGTCCGGACGGACACCGCGCTCTGGCCCGGTCCGGCGGGTTGTGCGACCGGTGTGAAACCTGTGGCGTGTGATGCGCCGGTCGTGCGCCCCGCGCGCGCTCCCGGCGCGGTGCGCGTGCCTCGATCGGCGTCCGGGTCGCGTCACTGATACCCTGGTATCCCGTGGACCGGCGGGATCAAACGCCCCGGACCAGCCGAACCGACGACCCAGTGAGCGCCGCGCACCGAGCCGGCCTCCCGTCACGGCGAACCCCGAGCCTCCCGCCCACGTCTGCTTCGACACGCGACCCACGGGAGCCCCCTCTTGGCACAGCCCCATTCCGGCAAGGCAGCGAACGGCCGCGCCGTGACGACCAAGCACCTCTTCGTCACCGGGGGTGTCGCCTCTTCGCTCGGAAAGGGGCTGACCGCCTCCAGCCTCGGCGCGCTGCTCAAGGCCCGCGGCCTGCGCGTGACGATGCAGAAGCTCGACCCCTACCTCAACGTGGACCCGGGCACCATGAACCCGTTCCAGCACGGTGAGGTGTTCGTCACCGACGACGGCGCCGAGACCGACCTGGACATCGGTCACTACGAGCGGTTCCTGGACACCAACCTGCACGGCTCGGCGAACGTCACCACCGGCCAGGTGTACTCGACGGTCATCGCCAAGGAGCGCCGCGGCGAGTACCTGGGCGACACCGTCCAGGTCATCCCGCACATCACCAACGAGATCAAGTCCCGGATCCGCCGGATGGCGACCGAGGACGTCGACGTCGTGATCACCGAGGTCGGCGGCACCGTCGGCGACATCGAGTCGCTGCCGTTCCTGGAGGCCGTCCGCCAGGTCCGCCACGAGGTCGGCCGGGACAACGTGTTCTTCGTGCACGTCTCCCTGCTGCCGTACATCGGCCCCTCGGGCGAGCTGAAGACCAAGCCCACCCAGCACTCCGTCGCCGCGCTGCGCAACATCGGCATCCAGCCCGACGCGATCGTGCTGCGCGCCGACCGCGAGGTCCCGCAGGCGATCAAGCGCAAGATCTCGCTGATGTGCGACGTGGACGAGGAGGCCGTGGTCGCGGCCATCGACGCCAAGTCGATCTACGACATCCCCAAGGTGCTGCACGGCGAGGGCCTGGACGCGTACGTGGTGCGCCGCCTGGACCTGCCGTTCCGCGACGTCGACTGGACCACCTGGGACGACCTGCTGCGCCGCGTCCACGAGCCGCAGCACATCGTCAAGGTCGCCCTGGTCGGCAAGTACATCGACCTGCCGGACGCGTACCTGTCGGTGACCGAGGCGCTGCGCGCCGGCGGCTTCGCCAACAACGCCCGGGTCGAGATCAAGTGGGTCACCTCGGACGACTGCGAGACCCCCGAGGGCGCCCGGGCGCAGCTCGGCGACGTCGACGCGATCTGCATCCCCGGCGGCTTCGGCGACCGCGGCGTCAACGGCAAGGTCGGCGCGATCACCTTCGCCCGCGAGAACAAGGTGCCGCTGCTGGGCCTGTGCCTGGGCCTGCAGTGCGTGGTCATCGAGGCGGCCCGCAACCTGGCCGGCCTGCCCGAGGCCAACTCCACCGAGTTCGACGCCGCCGCCAAGCACCCGGTCGTCTCCACGATGGCCGAGCAGCTGGCCATCGTCGACGGCAAGGGCGACCTGGGCGGCACCATGCGCCTGGGCCTGTACCCGGCCAAGCTCGCCGAGGGCTCGATCGTCCGTGAGGTCTACGGCGGCGAGCAGTACGTCGAGGAGCGCCACCGCCACCGCTACGAGGTCAACAACGCCTACCGCGCGGACCTGGAGAAGACCGGCTTGGAGTTCTCCGGCCTCTCTCCCAAGGGCGACCTGGTCGAGTACGTCGAGTACCCGCGCGAGGTGCACCCCTACCTGGTGGCCACCCAGGCCCACCCGGAGCTGAAGTCCCGCCCGACCCGCCCGCACCCGCTGTTCGCGGGCCTGGTCAAGGCGGCCATCGAGATCAAGACCGCGGTCTCCGAGTAGTCCTCCCCGGTCGTTCACCGAACGGCGGCCCCGCGATTCCCGCGGGGCCGCCGTTCGGCGTTAGATTGTGTCGTACTGACGAAAAGGGGAGAGCGATGGACGAGCAGAGCCGCCAGGGGATCGCCGACGTGGCCGAGGAGTGGGAGGTCCGGGCCGGCGGGACGCCCTTCCAGGGCAAGGTCACCGGGGTCCGCAGCGAGGAGGTCCGGATGCCCGACGGCAGCTGGGCCCGCCGCGACTACCAGACCCACCCCGGCTCGGTCTCGGTGCTCGCCCTGGACGACGAGCAGCGGGTGCTGGTGCTGCGCCAGTACCGCCACCCGGTGCGCCAGCGGCTGTGGGAGCTGCCCGCCGGCCTGCTCGACGTGCCCGGCGAGAACCCGTGGCACGCCGCGCAGCGCGAGCTGTACGAGGAGGCGTACTGCAAGGCCGGCACCTGGCGGATCCTCGCCGACTACTACACCTCCCCGGGCGGCACCGACGAGGCGCTGCGGATGTTCCTCGCCACCGACCTGGCACCGGCCGAGGGCGAGCGCTACGCGGCCCAGGGCGAGGAGCAGGAGATCGAGGTCGCCTGGGTGCCGGTGCCGGAGCTGATCCGGCTGATCCAGGCCGGGAAGCTGCACAACCCGACCCTGGTCACCGGCACTCTCGCCGTGCACGCCGCGCTCACCGGCCCGGACGGGCTGGACGCGCTGCGCCCGGCGGACTCGCCCTGGCCGGCCCGCCCCTTCGAGGCCTGAGTCGGCCGCTCGGGGGACGGCCGGCCGCCGGTCGTTGAGTCGTTGGGGTGATTTGCGGATTCGTACGACCGGATGTCACCTCGGCTGAGCCGGACGGTCGAACTACGCTTCGCAGACAGGGCGCCCGTCCCGGGCCGCCTCCGCTGAACTCCGGAGGCCGGGCACCGGAAGCCGGGTGTCGGATGCCGAGCGCGGGATGACGTCGGGAGTGGCACGGGTGGCGAGGAAGACGGCGACGATGGACCCCGGCCCCGGCGCGCCCGCCGGGGCCGTCCCGGGCCTGGAGCGGCTGCCGGCCGCACCCACGCTGTTCGTCGGGCGGCGCGCCGAACTGGCCGCGCTGCGGGCGGCCGCCGCCCGCCCGGCGAGCGGGCGCTGCCCGGTGCTGGTGCTGGCCGGGCGCCCCGGCTCCGGACGGACCGTACTGGCCGCCCGCTTCGCCCGTACCGTCGCCGCCGACTACCCGGACGGCGTGCTGTTCGTCCGGCTGTCCGCCCCGGACGGCGGCCGGGTGCCGCCCGCCCGGGCCGCCCGGCTGCTGCTGGAGCAGCTCGACCCGCAGACCGCCGTGCCGCTGCCCGGGACGGGCGAGGACGGGCGGGACGAGCCGGGCTGCGTGGCGCTGCGCGAGGCGCTCGCCGGGCTGCGGGTGCTGCTCGTCCTGGACGACGTCCGGGACGCCGGGCAGGTGTGGCCGCTGCTCGCCGACGAACCGGGCTGCCTGGTGCTCGCCACCACGGCCGGGCCGCTCACCGGGATCGAGGACATCGACCCGGTGATCCTCGGCGGGCTGGACCGGCAGGCCTCCGGCGAGCTGCTGGCCGACCTGGTCGGCGGCACCCGGATCTCCTGCGACCCGGTCGGCGGGGCGGACCTCGCCGAGGCCTGCGCCTCCCGGCCGGCCGCGCTGCGGCTGATGGCGGGGTGGCTGCGCGGGAACCCGAAGATCGCGGTCACGGAGGCGGCGCGCGAGCTCAACCGGGTGGTGGGGGAGGAGACGGCGGTCACGGGGGCCGTCGCGGAGCCGGCCGCGGGCGGCGAGGCCGCAGCGGTTGCTTCGGCGAAGGAGAAGGAGAAGGAGAAGGGGAGGGCGCCGAAGAAGAAGGAGGGGGAGCGGGCGGCCAAGGCCTCCGGTGCCCCTTCGGCCGGGCCCGCCGGAGCGGCCGGAGCCGCCGGGCCGGGCGGGGCCGCTCGGGGCCCCTCGGGGAAGGCGGCCCCGGGGAAGCCGGCGGAGGGCCGGGCCGGTGAGCCCGCCGCGGCCGCCACCGCGGTGACCGAGTCGGCCGGTGACCCGGCGGCCTGGGTGAAGCCCGGCCCGGAGCCGGCCGAGCCGGTGCCCGTCCCCGACAACGATCCGCTGCTCGGCGCGTTCAGCCTGCTGTACCGCGGGCTGCCGGCCGCCCAGGCGCGGATGCTGCGCACCCTCACCCTGGCCCCGGCGCAGACCGCCGACCCGCGCACCGCCTCCGCCCTGGTCGGCTGCCCGGTGCCGGACGCGGCCGCGACGCTGGCCGCGCTGGCCGAGCGGGAGCTGCTCGGCGAGGAGGCGCCGACCGCCGACGGCACCCCGCGCTACCGGGTGCCCGGGCGGCTCTACCCCCGACTGGTCCGGCTGCGCGAGCAGGAGGACCGGCCCACCGAGACCGAGCTCGCCCGGGCCCGGCTGCTGGAGCGGCTGGTCCGGCTCACCGAGTCGGCCCGCGCGCTGCTCGACCCGGCGGCCGGCCCCGGCTCCGGCCAGGACCCGCTGCCCGCCCCGCTGCGGCTGCGCTCGGCCGCGCACGCCCGCGAGTGGCTGCTCGGCGAGCGGGAGCTGCTGCTCGGCGCGGTGGCCGACGCGATCGGCCAGGGCGACCTGGACGGATCGGCCGGGCGGCTGGTCACCGCGCTGCTGCGGGCCCTGCCGCTGACCGGAGCCGCCGCCCCCACCGACCTCTACCGGCTGCACGAGCTGGTGCTGACCGTCGCCGAGCGCAACGGCCGGCCCCGCCGGGCCTCGGCCGCGCTGCTCAACCTGGGTGACCTCCAGGCCTCGGCGGGCCGCTGGGAGCAGGCCGCCGCCCATTACCGGGCCGCCCTGGAGCACGCCCGGAGGGCCGACGACGAACCGCTCTGCGCCCGGGCCCTGGAGAGCGCCGCCAACTGCCACCGGGCGCTCGGCGACGCGGTGCGGGCCGCCGACTGGTACGGCCGGGCGCTCGGCCTGCGGCAGGCGCTCGGGGACCACGCGGCCGAGGCCCGGCTGCTCGCCCGGGTGGCCGAGGCGCACACCGCGCAGCGCCGCTTCGACGAGGCCGACCGGGAGTACCGGGCCGCGCTCGCGGTGCTGCGCCGGCTGGGCGACGAGCGGGGCCTGGAGGCCGTCGGGGGTGCCCTCGCGGACCTGCGGGAACGCGTCGACGCCGGGTGGTGATGGGCCTTTCGGAGGTATTGTCGGAAGTGCCCGGTTACGACGTCTTTGGTGGGTAAGTCGCAGGGGAAGCCTACGAATCTGCCAATGTGTTCGGAAAATTTATTCACTTTGGAAGGCTGACACGCCGCCTGGGCTTCATTACACTCGAACTCAGTCGCGCAGCGATCCCGGCCCCGGGCTGTCCCGGAGGCTTCCCCACGTGCGCGTCGCCCACCGGTCTTCTCCGGTCGGGACCCCCATGGCAAGAGGACGTGTTTAGCCGTGAAGGTCGGCATCCCCCGCGAGGTCAAGAACCACGAGTACCGCGTGGCCATCACGCCCGCCGGCGTGCATGAGCTGGTCCGCAACGGACACGAGGTCTACATCGAGGACAACGCCGGTGTCGGCTCCTCGATCCCGAACGAGGAGTACGTGGCCGCCGGCGCCACCATCCTCCCCACCGCCGACGAGGTGTGGGCCACCGCCGACCTGCTGCTGAAGGTCAAGGAGCCCATCGCCTCCGAGTACCACCGGCTGCGCAAGGGCCAGACCCTCTTCACGTACCTCCACCTGGCGGCCGACCGGGCCGGCACCGACGCGCTGATCGCCTCGGGCACCACCGCCATCGCGTACGAGACCGTGCAGCTGTCGAACGGCGCGCTGCCGCTGCTCGCCCCGATGTCCGAGGTCGCGGGCCGTCTGGCCCCGCAGGTCGGCTCGTACCACCTGATGCGTCCGGCCGGCGGCCGCGGCACCCTGCCGGGCGGCGTGCCCGGCACCCACCCGGCCAAGGCCGTCGTCATCGGTGGCGGCGTCTCCGGCTGGCACGCGGCCACCATCGCCGTCGGCATGGGTTACGAGGTGACCCTGCTGGACCGCGACATCAACAAGCTGCGCGAGGCCGACCGCATCTTCGGCACCAAGGTCAAGACCATCGTCTCGAACTCCTTCGAGCTGGAGAAGGCCGTCCTGGAGGCCGACCTGGTGGTCGGCGCCGTGCTGATCCCGGGCGCCAAGGCCCCGAAGCTGGTCACCAACGAGCTGGTCTCCCGCATGAAGCCGGGCTCCGTGCTCGTCGACATCGCCATCGACCAGGGCGGCTGCTTCGAGGACTCGCACGCCACCACGCACGACGACCCGACCTTCAAGGTCCACAACTCGGTCTTCTACTGCGTGGCCAACATGCCGGGCGCCGTCCCGAACACCTCCACCTACGCGCTGACCAACGCCACCATGCCGTACGTGCTGGAGCTGGCCAACCGCGGCTGGAAGGACGCGCTGCGCCGCGACGCCGCGCTCGCCAAGGGCCTGAACGTGCACGAGGGCCAGATCACCTTCCCGGCCGTGGCCGAGGCCTTCGGCCTGGAGTCGGTCTCCCTGGAGAGCGTGCTCGCCTGAACCCCCTGACCGCCCGGCGGTCGTTCGCCCCCGACCCGATCCCTTCGGGCCGGGGGCTTCGCCGTGCCCGTGAACGGCGGGTGGATCGGGTAGGTCGCTCTGTCGTCAATATCTGTCGGTCACGTCACCCGCCCGCAGAAACGTTGGGGCCGGTGACCCGCTCATCCCTTGACAGCAGCCCGCTCGATAGTCGACACATCCTGCCCACTACCGTGGATTGTGTTGCTGCGAACGCCTTGAACGGCCTAGAGTCGCAAACCGTCGGCATGCTGCCACGCTGACGAATCGACATAGAGTCCTGGATGCCCAAGGAGGTAAGACGACTTGTGAATGAGTCGACAATTGCTCCCGGGGGTGGTCAGCCAGGACTGGCGGCGCTCACCGCCGGCCAGCCGAGTGAGGAGCCCGGGGCCCGGCAGCCCTCCGTGGGCTCGGCCGAGGTCGGCTCGGTCGCACTCCGTACTTTCGAAGCACGCCAGAACACAGCACAGGTGACCACGGTGACCGATCACGACGCCGACTTGGCGGCCTACGGCCTGGCCTACGGCGAGTTCGCCTACGGCGCCTACGACGACCCGGACGCCGAGTACGAGCCGGACCCGGAGTACGCCGCCACGCTGGCCCCCGACGCCGCGCGCCAGCGCCGCGAGCGGGTCGGCCCGACCGGCCGTCCGCTGCCGTACTTCCCGATCCCCGCGCCGGTCGCCGAGCACGGCCCCGCCCAGATCATCGCCATGTGCAACCAGAAGGGCGGCGTCGGCAAGACCACGTCGACCATCAACCTGGGCGCGGCGCTGGCCGAGTACGGCCGCCGGGTGCTGCTCGTCGACTTCGACCCGCAGGGCGCGCTCTCGGTCGGTCTCGGCGTCAACCCGATGGAGCTCGACGTCACCGTCTACAACCTGCTCATGGAGCGGGGCCTGACGGCCGACGAGGTGCTGCTGAAGACGGCGGTCCCGGGGATGGACCTGCTGCCGTCCAACATCGACCTCTCCGCCGCCGAGGTGCAGCTGGTCAGCGAGGTGGCCCGGGAGTCCGCGCTGGCGCGCGCCCTGAAGCCGCTGCTGCCCGACTACGACTACGTCATCATCGACTGCCAGCCCTCGCTGGGCCTGCTGACGGTCAATGCGCTGACGGCCGCTCACAGCGTGATCGTCCCGCTGGAGTGCGAGTTCTTCGCGCTGCGCGGTGTCGCGCTGCTGACCGAGACCATCGAGAAGGTCTGCGAGCGGCTCAACCCCGACCTGCGCCTGGACGGCATCCTGGCCACCATGTACGACTCGCGCACCGTGCACAGCCGCGAGGTGCTGGCGCGCGTCGTCGAGGCGTTCGGCGAGCACGTCTTCCACACCGTCATCGGGCGGACCGTGCGCTTCCCGGAGACCACCGTCGCCGGCGAGCCCATCACGACGTACGCGACCAACTCGGTCGGTGCCGCCGCCTACCGCCAGCTCGCCAGGGAGGTGCTCGACCGGTGCCGCCCCGCCGAGTGAGTCTCCCGGGTGCCGACGAGCTGTTCCGGACCACGGGAGGGATGGCGCTGTCGCCCTCCCTCGCGCCGCGTCCGGCCGCCGAGGCATCCAGACCGGAGACCGCGCGGACCGTCAACGGCCGACCGGACGGCGCCGAGGGCACCGAGGCCGCCCAGGGCGCCCAGGACGACCGGCAGGTGACGCCGGAGCAGCAGGCGGGCGCCTCGGTGCCGGCGCCCGCGCAGCGGTCCGGAGCGGGCGTCGGGCCCGCCGCAGGCGTCGCCGCGGCCGGGCAGACCGTCCAGGGCGGCCGGAGTGCCGCCCCGGCGGCCCGCACCCACCAGGGCGCCGCCGAGGAGCCGTCCGGTGCCGCCGGCCGTGCCCGGCCGCGCGGCCGCGCGCCGCGCCGGCCCAGCGGGCGCGAGCGGCACGACGAGAAGATCACGGTGTACGTGTCCGCCGAGGAGCTCATGGACCTGGAGCACGCCCGGCTGGTGCTGCGCGGCGAGCACGGCCTGGCCGTGGACCGCGGGCGGATCGTCCGGGAGGCCATCGCGGTCGTCCTGGCGGACCTGGAGCAGCGGGGCGAGGCCTCGATCCTGGTACGGCGGCTGCGCGGCCGGTAGGCGGCGCGGAAGGGCGGCCGGCGGTTGCGCCGGGCGTCGAGGGGGGCCGCGGGCCCGGCGTGGGGAGGCCGCCGGAGCCGTGTCGGGCGCCGCAGGGCGCCGCAAGGGCGGCAGGAGGCCCGCGGGACGCGGGCCGGAGGGCCGGCGACGTCCCGGGTGCCGGAGGGCCGTGTCGGGCGCCGCAGGGGCGTTCCCGGGGCCCGGGGGACCCACCGTGGCCTGTTCGACGGGACGGGTGCGTGCGGAGGGGCTCGTACGGGCCGGTGAGCGCCGGCGGAGCGCCGGGCGGGCGCCGGTCCGGGGCGCGGATGGCACGGCGTGTCGGTCGGCCCCGGGGCCGGACCGGAGGCGGGGACGGGTGAAGATGGACCGTCATGCCCAGAACCGCCGGACCAGCCGCCACCGTCACCGCCAGCACCACAGCCGCGAGCGCGACCGAGAACGAGTCGCGGGGCGGCTTCCGGGTACGGCTGGACAACTTCGAAGGCCCCTTCGACCTGCTGCTCAGCCTGATCGCCAAGCACCGGATGGACGTCACCGAGGTGGCGCTGGCCACCGTGACCGACGAGTTCATGGCGCACATCCGGGCGATGGGCCCCGACTGGGACCTGGACGCGGCGACCGAGTTCCTGGTGGTGGCCGCCACCCTGCTCGACCTCAAGGCCGCCCGGCTGCTGCCGGTGGCGGAGGTCGAGGACGAGGCCGACCTGGCCCTGCTGGAGGCCCGTGACCTGCTGTTCGCGCGGCTGCTCCAGTACCGGGCGTACAAGCGGGCGGCGGCGCTGTTCGGCGAACGCTGGGCGGCCGAGCTGCTGCGCCGGCCCCGGACCGCCGCCCTGGAGCCCCGGCACGCGGAGCTGCTGCCGGAGGTCGTCCTCGGCATCGGGCCGCGGCGGCTGGCCGAGCTGGCGGCCAGGGCGATGGAGCCCAGGCCCGCGCCGGTCGTGTACGTGGACCACATCCACACCCCGCCGGTGAGCGTGCGGGAGCAGGCCTCCCTGGTGGTGGGGCTGCTCACCGAGCTGGGTGAGGCCTCGTTCCGGCGGCTGGTGGAGGACGCGCCGGACGACCTGGTGGTGGTCGCCCGCTTCCTGGCGCTGCTGGAGCTGTACCGGGAGCGGGTGCTCGCCTTCGAGCAGCCGGAGGCGCTCGGCGAGCTGCTGGTGCGCTGGGTGGCCGAGGAGGGGCGGAGCGCGGTCGAGGTGACGGACGAGTTCGACCGGCCGGCCGGTGAGGCCGGTGGAGACGGCGGGGTCGAGGAGGGTCGGCGGCGATGAGCGGACGGGACGAGGGCGGCCGGCCGGTGCGGCGCCCGCTGGGGATGCCGGGGCGGCCGAGGGCCGAGGAGTGGCTGGAGCCGGCCTTCGCGCTGCTGCCGGACCCGGTGGAGCCCGCGGGGCCGGTCGGGCCGGTGGAGCCGGCCGGGGCGGTCGTCGTGCACCAGAAGTCGGCCCCGCCGGCCTCCGGTGCCGAGGGGCCCGCCGACGCCGGGCTGCGGGCCGACCTGGAGGCCGTGCTGATGGTCGTCGACGAGCCGGTGGCGGAGGAGCGGCTGGCCGGGGTGCTGGAGCGGCCCCGGGCCGAGGTGGCGGCCGCGCTGCGCGAGCTGTCCGCCGAGTACACGGCCCAGGGCCGCGGTTTCGACCTGCGGCTGGTCGCGGGCGGCTGGCGGTTCTACAGCCGGGACACCTGTTCCGCGGCCGTCGACCGCTTCCTCCTGGACGGCCGGCAGGCCCGGCTCAGCCAGGCCGCACTGGAGACCCTGGCGGTGATCGCCTACCGGCAGCCGGTGTCCAGATCCCGGGTTTCCGCCGTCCGTGGTGTGAACTGTGACGGCGTGATGCGTACCCTGGTACAGCGAGGACTGGTGGAAGAGGCCGGATCCGAGCCCGAAACAGGTGCGATCCTGTATCGGACGACGAACTACTTCCTGGAACGGATGGGGCTCCGCGGCCTGGACGAGCTGCCGGAGCTCGCTCCCTTCCTGCCCGAGGTCGACGACGTGGAAGCGGAGTCCCTGGAGGGCACGATGATCGCGGAGGCGGTCGCCGCCGCTGCCGCGCAGGCCGCGGACGGCAGTGGCGAGGCCGGTCGGGCCGGGCCCGATCGGTAGGGGGCGGTGAGGTCGGCCGAAACGACCGCACATCCCAGACGGAACGACGTACGGACACTTTGATGCGTAGCAGTGGCAACGGCAGGAACAGCAGCGGCGGCGGTAGCGGTCGCGGCGGACAGGGCGGGGGCCGGGGCGGCGGCTCCTCCTACGGCAGCGGCAGCGGCGGCGGCGGTAGCCGCGGCGGCTCGGGCTCGCGCGGGGGTTCGTACGGCGGCAGCGGTGGCGGCTCCTCCTACGGCGGCGGCCGTGGCGGTTCGGGCTCGGGTTCGAGCGCGGGTTCGCGCGGCGGCTCGTACGGCGGCGGCAGCGGTGGCGGCTCCTCGTACGGGGGCGGCCGTGGCGGTTCGGGCTCGGGTTCGAGCGCGGGTTCGCGCGGCGGCTCGTTCGGCCGTGACGACCGGCGCGACGACCGCCGTCGGGACGACCGTCGGGACGACCGGCGCTACCCGGACCGCCCGCTGCGGCCCGAGGAGCGCCGGTACGACCGCCCCGAGTACGGCGGCGGCCCCAACGCCACCCCGGCCCGCGGCGGCTACGCCGGCCGGCGCCCCAGCCCGGCCCCGCGCCCGCGCCGTGAGGGCCAGGGCGCCCCGGGCGACCCGCGCCGTCAGCCGCAGCGCTCCCGCGAGCTCCAGGCCAAGATCGAGGACGCCGTCCTCGCCCGGCACGACAAGCCGGCCGTCAAGCTGCCCAAGACCTTCGGCGAGCCCGAGGGCGAGCGCCTCCAGAAGGTGCTGGCCCGGGCCGGCATCGGCAGCCGGCGCGCCTGCGAGGAGCTGATCGAGCAGGGCCGGGTCGAGGTCAACGGCAAGCGCGTCACCGAGCAGGGCAAGCGGGTCGACCCGCAGAACGACGAGATCAAGGTGGACGGCCTGACCGTCGCCACCCAGTCGTACCTGTTCTTCGCGCTGAACAAGCCGGCCGGCGTGGTCTCCACCATGGAGGACCCGGACGGCCGCCAGTGCCTGGGCGACTACGTGACCAACCGGGAGACCCGGCTGTTCCACGTCGGCCGCCTGGACACCGAGACCGAGGGCATCATCCTGCTCACCAACCACGGTGAGCTGGCCCACCGCCTCACCCACCCGCGCTACGGCGTGACCAAGACCTACCTGGCCGCGATCCAGGGCCCGATCCCGCGCGACCTGGGCAAGCGGCTGGCCCAGGGCGTGGAGCTGGAGGACGGCTACGCGCGCGCCGACAGCTTCAAGGTCATCTCCAACATCGGCAAGAACTACATGGTCGAGGTGACCCTGCACGAGGGCCGCAAGCACATCGTCCGCCGGATGCTGGCCGAGGCCGGCTTCCCGGTCGAGAAGCTGGTGCGCACCCACTTCGGCCCGATCGCCCTGGGCGACCAGAAGTCGGGCTGGCTGCGCCGCCTGACCAACCCGGAGGTCGGCCAGCTGATGCGCGAGGTCGGCCTGTAGGCCCCGTCCGCTCCACCGGAGCCCCCGGTCGCACGTGCTGCGGCCGGGGGCTCCGGCGTTCCCGCGGCGGGGTCGGGTCGGCGTGCGGGCGTCCGTCCGCGGACGCCCGGTGCGGATGTGCTGTGGGGATGTCCGGGGGTGGATGTCCACGTTTCGGACGGGTCGTGTGAGCCGGGACGCAACCGCTGGTCACGGCCTTGTCAGCGCCATGATCCGTGGCCGAGGATGGCCACCGGAGCGCCGCCCCGCCCGGTGGCGGGACTGCGCCAGCACGGGGTGCGCGGGTCGGGGCGGGAGCGGCCGACGGAAACGGGCGAGCAGGGGGAGAGGGCGTCGTGTCCGATGCAGCACTGGGGCGGGCCGGCGGACAGGCCCTCGGCGCGCTGGGACTGGCGGAGCCGGACGGGCAGGTCTACGCGGCCCTGGTGGCCAGCCCGCAGTCCACGGCGGAGGAGCTGGCGGAGAGCTGCGGGCTGACGTTCCAGCAGAGCGTGCGGGCCCTGGACCGGTTGGCGCAGCAGGGCATGGCCACCCGGGCGCCGGTGGACCGGCACCGCTACCTGCCCGTCCCCCCGGACGTCGCGATCGGCACCCTGATCGGCCACCGGGAGTCGGAGCTGCGCTACGCCCGGGCCGAGATGCACCGGCTGATGGACGCCTTCCGGGAGGCCTCGCGGTACACCGACCCGGCGCACTCGGTGGAGGTGCTGACCGGCGGCGAGGCGATCGCCCAGCGGCTGGAGCACATCACCGAGACCAGCCAGTACCAGGTGCGCGGCTTCGACCGCCCGCCGTACATCCAGGACCCGGTGGCGCCGTTGACCCTGCAGCGGCGGCGGCTGCGCGAGGGCGTGAAGTTCCGGACGGTCTACGACCGGGAGGCGGTGGCCTGGCCGGGGCGGCTGGAGAAGAACATCCTGGTCGGCGTCGAGGACGGCGAGGAGGCGCGGGTCCGGCCGACGCTGCCGATGAAGATGATCATTTCGGACGACCGGATGGCGATCATCCCGATCAGCGTCGGCGACAGCGTGCTGGACGCCGCGTACGTGATCCACCCCTCGGCGCTGCTCCAGGCGCTGGACACGCTGTTCGAGGCGGAGTGGGAGCGGGCCGTCCGCCTCCAGGCGGCGGTTGGCACCGAGGACGCCGGGTCGGAGCCGGAGACCGACCACCGCAAGCTGCTGGGCCTGCTGGCGGCCGGCCTCACCGACGAGTCGATCGCCCGGTCGCTCGGCTGGAGCGCCCGGACCACCCAGCGCCGCCTCCAGAGCCTGATGCGCTCGCTGGGCGCCACCACCCGCTTCCAGGCCGGGATGGCGGCCCGGGAGCGGGGGTGGCTGTAGCGGGGACAGGAGGCTCCGTCAGCTCCAGGGGCTGAGCGAGGCCCAGCGGCCGTCCGGGCCGCGCTCGACCTTCTCCAGGCCGACCACGGCGGTGCGGTTCAGCCGCCCGTAGATGTGCGGGAACAGCACGCCCGGGGTGGCCCCGGGCGGCGGGGCGCCGTGCGGGGCCTCCCACTTCACCATCGGCTCCACCAGCGACTCCTCGATCAGCAGCGCCATCAGCGGGTCGGGGGTGTCGGAGAAGAAGGCGTTGGCCACCGCGAGCGCCGTCCGCTCGTCCGCCGAGCAGTGGATGAACCCGTCGGTGAGCAGCGACGCGGTGGCGTACGGGCGGCCGGGGTCGGACAGCCAGTCGTCCAGGGGGGCGAGGTGGAGGATCATGGTTCCTTTTCTACCCGTTGTCTCCGGATTGGTCCTGGGGTGCCGCCCGCGGCGGTCAGAGCCCGGCCACCTTGGCGGAGGCGGACACCTCGTACACCAGGGTGAGGGTGCGCCGGGCGCCGGGGGCGAGCGGGACGTCCCAGCGGACGATGCCCTCGGCGTCGAAGGAGTCCGGCGCCGGGGAGCACTCCTCCTTGCGCAGCCGCACCTCGACCGCCGACACCTCGGAGACCGGCACCCGCTCGCGCACCGTGACGATCCGCTCGTCGCGCTCCTCCGGGCCGGAGAAGCGGGACAGGTGCAGCCGGACCGTCCGGGTGGTGGTCTGGCGGCCGGTGAGGCCGGCGGTGGCCTGGCGCTCCTCGCTCTCCCGCACCACCCGGTAGCCGTCCGAACTGCCGAAGGACAGCTCGGCCTCGGCGCCGGCGGCGGTGAAGCGCAGCTCGCCGCGGCCGGTGAAGCCGCTGCCGCGGACCAGCTCGACCGGGCCGGACAGCAGCGGGTGCCCGGCCGCGTTGCGGAACCGGACCACCTGGGTGACCAGCGGGGACAGCTCCGGGGCGCAGGCGTACTCGCTGCCCGCCGGGCCGGTGAAGGCGCCCAGCGGCACCCGGTGCGCGCGGCCGTCGGAGGGCACGGTCGCGGGGGCGGGGGCGGGCAGCACCCGGACCTCGCCGCCGTCGTCCACGCCCGGCACCCGGGAGGCCGGGCCCAGGACGGCGACCGCCTCCTCGCGCAGCTCGACCTCGACCGTGCGGCGCTCCTCGTCGGTGCGCTCGCGCAGCACCAGGACGTCCTCGGCCACCGCGGGCGGGGCGGTGGCGAGGGCGGAGCGGGCGGTGGAGAAGGTGAGCCGGGCGTTCGTCCAGTCCTCGCCGGTGCGCTGCCAGACCACCGCCTCCGACTCCAGGCGCAGCTCGCCGCCGTCCAGGGTCGCCCGGTAGGAGGGCCGCCACAGCGCGCAGGGCACCAGGTGGGAGACGGTCAGCTCGGCGGGGCCGGGCCGGGCCGCCTCGACCGTGAGCTCCAGATGGGCGGTCAGCTCGGCCGGGTCCTCCTCGGCCTCGTCCAGGGCGGTCAGGGCCTGCGAGCGCTCCTCCTCCAGGCGGCGCAGCCGGGAGTGGGTGGCGCGCAGCTCCTCGCCGTAGCGCTCGCGCTCGGCGTCCACCCGGTCGAGCTCCCGGGCCCAGCGGTTGGGTTCGAGCTCGCCGAGGCCGGCCGCCTCGCCGATCTCGCGCAGCAGGTCCGCGGAGAGCTGGGCGAGCAGGGCCAGCCGGGCCTCCAGCCGGGCCCGGGCCTGGTCGGCCAGCCGGCTCTCGGCGTCCAGCCGGTGCAGCCGGTGGCGCAGGTCGGAGTCCTCCGGGCCGGGCGGCAGCGGGGCGCGCGGGGCCCAGCCGCGCACCAGCCGGGACTCCAGTACCCGGACGCCGTCGGTGCCGGACTCGACGCGCAGGGTGCGGTCGACGGCGAGGGCGGTGAGCGGGCCGAGGCGCAGCCGCTGCACGCCCGCGGCGAGCGCGACCGTCGTGCCGCGCTCGACCTGGCCGCGGTCCTCCAGGCAGGTCACGGCGGTGACGGGGAGGGGACGGGTCTCGACGGTCATCGCTCAGTTCCTCCGGTTTCCGCCGACGATGGCCTTTCCGGCCGGGATCTTGATCAGGTAGCCGCCGTCCAGCTCGGTGCGTCCGCCCGGCGGCAGGTCGACCCGCCAGAGCCGGGTGCTGGGCGGGCAGTCCGGCGTGGAGACGGTCGGGGCGTGCCAGTCGGCCCGCTCCTCGATCCGGATCTCGGCGTCGGAGCCGACCGGCACCCGCTCGCGGACCTCCACCGTGACGGCGCGTCCGAGCCGGTTGGCCAGCTGGACGTGCACCCGGTGGTCGAGGACGGTGCTGTTGCCCTTCAGCATGCCGGTGGTGGACTCGTGCAGCTCGGTGCGGCGCGCCACCTCGATGCTCTCGGCGACACCGATGCCCAGCCGACGGGTGCCGCCGGGGGCCAGCGTGGGCAGGGCGGCGGTGAGCAGGAACTCGTCGTCCACGGTGACCTCGGCCGGGCCGGCCAGGACGGCCTGGTCGGTGCGGTTGGCGAGCACCAGGGTCGCGTACACCTTCTCCTCGACGGCGGGGACGGTGACGTACTCGGGGCGGACGGCGAGCGGGATCTCACCGACGGTGACGGTGTGCCAGGTGCCGTCGGACGGGATGTCGGCGGGGGCGGCGGCGTCGAAGCGGTGGTCGAAGGAGCCGGCCGACTCGCGGGGTGGGACGGCGTGCCGGGGGAGGGCGAGGGTGCGGAGCTGTGTGGTGCCGCTGCCGCCGGGTGCTGTCCAGGCGGGTTCCTCGTACTCGAATCGCTCGAACCGTGCGGTCTGTGCGGTTCGTTCGGTTCGTTCGGGGCGGGGGTGCAGGGTGCCGCGCCGGGCGGCGGGCTCCTCGGGGCCGGCCAGGACGAGGTCGGGGTAGTCGAGCAGGGTGGCGTCCGGGGCGAGGCCGGGTGGCGGCGGGGCGGCGTGGCCGACGCGGCGGCGGACCTCCCCGGGCGGGAAGCCGCCCGGGCCCTGCGGCGGCGCGGCGGCGGCGACCGGGTAAGGGGTGGGCGGTGGGGCGCCGTAGCCGGCGAAGCCGCCGGGGGCGATCGGGGCGCCCGGCTCGATCGGGGCGCCCGGTGGCGCGGGCATCGGCTGGTCGGCGTTCAGCAGGCCGCCTCCGCCGTACGGGACGATGGGGGCGAACTGCTCCTCGGCCGCGAAGGCCTCGGCCCGGGAGCCGCCCGGACGGACGCCGCCGAGGCGGGCGGAGCGGGGCGCCACGGCGGCCGACACCGCGATCGGGGTCTCGCGTCGCGGGGCGGGGCGGCCGGCGCCGGCCGCGTCGTAGCCGGTGAAGAGGTCGGCCAGGCCGGCCGGGGGCTCGCGCCAGCCGGAGGGCGGCGGGGCGGGCTGGCTGCGGCCGATCCGCAGCGAGGCGAGCCGGGGCAGGTCGGTGCGGCGGTCGAGGTCGGCGGTGGACAGGGCGAGGCGCACGCCCGTCCAGTCCTCGCCGGTGCGCTGGGCGACGGCGGCGCGCAGGACCAGGTGGGCCGTGTCGGCGCCGGTCCGGTAGGACAGCCGGTAGGCCGGGACCCAGCGGGCGGCGGGGACGCCGTACTCCAGTTCCAGCTCCAGTTCCATGGTCTGGTCCTGGTCCTGGTTGTGGCCCTGGTCCTGGTCGGGGTGGGTGCTCGCGGTGGTGAGGGTGAGCAGGACGGTGGTGCTGGTGCCGACCGGTTCGGTCCGGTCGGCGGTGGACGCCCGCTCCAGCCGGTCGGCGGCCAGGTCGCGCTCGTGGTCGGCGAGTTCCAGCTGCCGGGTGAGCTCCTCGGCGCGCTCCTGGAGCCGGGCCAGCCGCTCCTCGACGAAGTCGGCGAGCTCCAGCCAGGCGTCGGCGGGCGTGCGGCGCAGCGGTTCGTCGCGTCGGCGCTGCGGGGGGACGGCGCGCAGCGCGGCGGTCTCGGCGATCGAGGCCTGGACCAGTCGCAGGCGTTCGCCGAGCGCGCTACGGCGCTCGTTGGCCTCGTCCAAGTCCCGCTTCAGTTCCGGGAGTTCGTCCGGTTCACGGAGTTCGGCGAGCAGCTCCAACCGGGCCTCGGTGACCGCGGCGCCAGCCGGTCCGGCGAGCACCCGGGCGCGTAGCGAGCGGCCGTCCAGGGCGGCGGGCAGGCCGGTCAGCCGCAGCCGTCCGCCGGGCGGGACCGGGACGGTCGCCCGTCGGCGGCACACCGCGCCCTCGGCGTACACGACGACGGAGTCCAGGACCGACGGGTGGGCCGGTACGGCCGGCGGTTTCGACTGCCCGCTCCGGCCGCTGTGCTGATCGTCCATGCGCAACCCCTTCGTTCGCGTGTCGCCCGCCGCGTGGCGCTCGTCGTGCCGTCCTGCTGTTCCCGCGGTGCTCGCCCGTGCCTTCCCCTTTCCCGGGCGGCCAGTCTGCCCGGCTTCGGGGCGGACGTCGCAGGATTTCCGGGTGCGGCGCGTGCACTGTGTGGGACGGGGGCGGGCGCGTGGCGGTTGCCGGTGCCGGAAGCTGCCGGGGCCGCCCCCGTGGTTGCCGGGTGGCGGGTGGGGACTTGGGCGGGGCGGATGAGGGAGGATGGGGCGCGGGTGCTCCCGGACGGTTCCGGCACCTGTCGAGAATCGTGATGAGGAGAGCGACCCGCCATGCGCACTGCCGTCGTCGTCGGCACCGGACTGATCGGCACCTCCGCCGCGCTCGCCCTGACCGCTCGCGGGCTGACCGTCCACCTGGAGGACGCCGACCCGGACGCGGCCCGCACCGCCGAGTCGCTCGGCGCGGGCATCACCGACCCGGTCGACGGCCCGGTGGACCTGGCGATCATCGCCGTGCCGCCCGCGCTGGTCGGCAAGGTGCTCGCCGACTGCCAGCGCCGCAACCTGGCCCACTGGTACACCGACGTCGCCAGCGTGAAGGCCGGCCCGGGCAGCGAGGTCGCCGAGCTCGGCTGCGACACCGTCCACTACATCGGTAGTCACCCGATGGCCGGCCGCGAGCGCTCCGGCCCGCTGGCCGCCCGCGCCGACATCTTCGAGGGCCGCCCCTGGGTGCTCACCCCGACCGCGGACACCGACACCGAGACGCTCAACGCCGCGCTGGAGCTGGTCGCGCTCTGCGGCGCGGTGCCGATCGTGATGGACGCCGCCGAGCACGACCGGGCGGTCGCCCTGGTCTCGCACGCCCCGCAGCTGGTCTCCTCGCTGGTCGCGGCCCGCCTGGAGAACGCCGACGAGACCGCCATAAGGCTCTCCGGCCAGGGCGTGCGCGACGTCACCAGGATCGCCGCCTCCAACCCCGGCATGTGGGTCGACATCCTCTCCGCCAACGCCGGCGCCGTCGCCGACGTGCTGGAGGGGGTCGCCCGCGACCTCGGCGAGACCGTCACCGCGCTGCGCGCCATGCAGGCCGACGAGGAGGGCGAGCGCCGGGTGGGCGCGGCCGGGATCGAGGCGGTCATGCGGCGCGGCAACACCGGCCAGGCCCGCATCCCCGGCAAGCACGGCGCGCCGCCCACCCGCTACGAGACCCTGGCGGTCGTCCTGGGTGACCAGCCGGGCGAGCTGGGCCGGCTGTTCGGGGAGGTCGGCGAGGCCGGGGTCAACATCGAGGACGTCGTCATCGAGCACTCGACCGGGCAGCAGGTCGGCTTCGTCCAGCTGTCGGTGGCGCCGACGGCGGTGAAGCGGCTGACCAAGGCGCTGCGGGCGAGCGGCTGGAGCGTGCGGGACTGAGGTGCGGGGCCGGTCGGGGCGGGCCGGAGGGGCCTGGCGGTCGGGCCTGGTTTCGGGCTTGGTCTCGGGCCTGGTCCCGGGCCTGGTCCCGGGCCCGGAGGTCGGCCGACCGGCGGCGGAGCGGGTCACGGCGGCGGTCCATTAACCTTGAGGGAGACATCCCCGGCCGTCCGCCTGCCCAGGCTCCGGCTCCCATGCTCAGAGAGAGGTTCGCCCGTGGACACTGCCGACCGAGCGCACGCCCCGGTCGTCGTCGCCATCGACGGACCTTCCGGCTCCGGCAAGTCGACCGTCTCGCGGGCGGTCGCCGCCCGGCTGGGCCTGAGCTTCCTGGACACCGGCGCCATGTACCGGGCGATGACCTGGTGGATGCTGGTCAACGAGGTCGACGTCGAGGACCCGGAGGCGGTGGCCGTCGCGTGCGGCAAGCCCGTCATCGTGTCGGGGACGGACGCCGACGGCCCCACCATCACGGTGGACGGCCAGGACGTGTCCGGCCCGATCCGCGGCCCCGAGGTGACCGCCAAGGTCAGCGCCGTGTCCGCGGTGCCGGCCGTACGGTCCCGACTGGTGGACTTGCAGCGCGGCTGCGCCGAGGTCGCCGAGCGCGGCATCGTCGCCGAGGGCCGGGACATGGGGACCGTGGTGTTCCCGCAGGCCACCGTCAAGGTCTTCCTGACCGCCTCCGTGGAGGCCCGGGCCGCGCGCCGGGCGGCCGAGCTGCGGGCCAAGGGCGTGGACGAGGCGACCATCACCGCGATGGCCGCCGACCTCGCGCGCCGCGACGCCGCCGACTCCTCGCGGGAGACGGCCCCGCTGGCCCAGGCCGCGGACGCGGTGCTGGTGGACACCAGCGAGCTCACCCTGGAGCAGGTGATCGACCGGATCGCCGGGCTGGTGGAGGAGCGGGCCGGGCTGTCGTCGGTCTGACCGACCGACCGGCCGATGGTCCGACCGACTGATCGGCTGATCGGCCGACCGGACATCGGACCGGCGCTGATCGACCGGGTACCGGAGCGGCCGTGGAGGCCGGTCCGACCCACTGAACGAACCGCGGGCCGTCGAGGCGCCGCGGCGGAAACCATCGCGCTGCCCCGAGCGGGGCAGGTACGCACGGCACGCCCCTGGGAAGGGCCGGGCCGGGAAACGGAACAGACGAACATGACCGCAGAGCACGACACCGCCGATCACGGCGGGCTGGACGCCGCCGACTACGCCGAGTTCATGGCCCTCGCGGCCGAGGAGGGCATCGACCTCGACGGCTTCGACGCCGAGGACGGCGGCGCGCACGTCCGGCTGCCGGTGCTGGCCGTGGTCGGCCGCCCGAACGTCGGCAAGTCGACCCTGGTGAACCGCATCATCGGCCGCCGCGAGGCCGTCGTCGAGGACAAGCCGGGCGTCACCCGCGACCGGGTCACGTACGAGGCCAGCTGGAACGGCCGCCGCTTCAAGGTGGTCGACACCGGCGGCTGGGAGATCGACGTCCTCGGCATCGACGCCATGGTGGCCGCCCAGGCCGAGCTCGGCATCGAGCAGGCCGACGCGGTGCTGTTCGTGGTGGACGCCAAGGTCGGCGCCACCGACACCGACGAGGCCCTGATCAAGATCATCCGCCGGGCCGGCAAGCCGACCGTCCTGTGCGCCAACAAGGTCGACGGCCCCTCCACCGAGGCCGAGGCCGCCTACCTGTGGTCGCTGGGCCTGGGCGAGCCGTACCCGGTCTCCGCCCTGCACGGCCGCGGCTCCGGCGACCTGCTGGACGCCGTCATGGACGCGCTGCCCGAGGCCCCGCCGCAGACCTTCGGCGACGCCGCCCCCGGCGGCCCGCGCCGCATCGCGCTGATCGGCCGGCCCAACGTCGGCAAGTCCAGCCTGCTGAACAAGGTCGCCGGCGAGGAGCGGGTCGTCGTCAACGAGCTGGCCGGCACCACCCGCGACCCGGTCGACGAGATGATCGACCTCGGCGGCAAGACCTGGAAGTTCGTGGACACCGCTGGTATCCGCCGCCGGGTCCACCTGACCGCCGGTGCCGACTTCTACGCCTCGCTGCGCACCTCCTCCGCGCTGGAGAAGGCCGAGGTCGCGGTCGTCCTGATCGACGCCAGCGAGACCCTCGCCGAGCAGGACACCCGGATCATCTCGATGGCCGTCGAGGCCGGGCGCGCCGTCGTCGTCGCCTACAACAAGTGGGACCAGCTCGACGAGGAGCGCCGCTACTACCTGGAGCGCGAGATCGAGCGCGACCTCGTCCAGGTGCAGTGGGCCCCGCGGGTCAACGTCTCGGCCAAGACCGGCCGGCACATGGAGAAGCTCGTCCCGGCGATCGAGACCGCGCTGGAGGGCTGGGAGACCCGCATCCCGACCGCGCGCCTGAACGCCTTCCTCGGCGAGCTGGTCGCCGCCCACCCGCACCCGATCCGCGGCGGCAAGCAGCCGCGTGTCCTGTTCGGCACCCAGGCGGGCACCCGTCCGCCGCGCTTCGTGCTGTTCGCCTCGGGCTTCCTGGAGGCCGGCTACCGGCGCTTCATCGAGCGCCGGCTGCGCGAGGAGTTCGGGTTCGTCGGGACGCCGATCTCGATCTCGGTGCGGGTCCGGGAGAAGCGCAAGAAGAAGTAGTAGGAGCAGCAGCAGTCGGTAGGACCGGTCGGTCCGCCGACCGACGGCCGGAGGGCCTCGCCACGGTGGTGGCGGGGCCCTCCGGCGTGTCCGGGGTGGGTTTCCCGGTCGGGGCCGGTCCGGGGTGCGGGCCGGGGTGCGGGCCGGGTGTCAGCGGTGGTCGACGGTGGGGCCCGGGGGGAGGGAGAGCATCTGGCGGTGGCGGCCGCCGCTGGACGGCGCGGGGGCGAGACCGGTGGCCGTACCCATCACCGGGGAGGGCGCGGGCGGCGCCGGCGGTGCGGGCGCGGGCACCGGCATCGGGTGCGGAGCCGCGCCCAGGTAGCCGGCCGCGACCCAGCCCTGACCGTCGGTGAACTGGGCGGCGGGGACGGCGGGTTGGTCCTGGACGGGGGCCGGGGCGGCGGGGCCGAGGCCGTCGCCGGTGGGGGACTCGGGGTGGTGGCCGTGGTGGTGGCCAGTGCTGTGGGTGCCGGGGTGGGCGCTGCTGGTGTGACGGCCGGTGTGGCTTCCGGCGTGCGTGCCGGGGTGGCCTCCGCCGGTGTGGTTGCCGGTGTGGGAGTTGCTGTGGGGGGTGGCGTGGGCGCCGGTGTGGCCCCCGCTGTGACTGTGCTGCTGGCCGCCGGTGGGGCCGGAGCCGTGGTGCTGGGAGCCCGGCATGAACTGGGGGAGGCCCGGCGCCTGGCCCGGAAGGGTGTGGAAGGTCTGCTGCTGGGGCGGGTACGGGCGCTGCTCGCCGTGCAGCGGGTAGCTGTCGCGGACCGCGAAGCCGGTGAACTTCAGGTCCTCCTCGTTCGAGCGGTCACCGGGCAGGGCGCGGAAGAGGCGCCGGTACTCGGAGTACAGCTCGTCGTAGATCGGCGTCGCGGAGTGCGGGTGCTCGGCGTCGTACGAGGGGCGCATGCCCGGGATCGAGCGCGAGGCGCTGGCGGACCGGCCGGGGGACGCGGAGACGTCGTAGCTGTACACGTAGGGGCCAACGAGCGAGAGGGGCGGGGGATGCGGGCCCTGGGGGCGGGGGTGCGCCTACACGCCGGAGTGCGCAACGGGTGCGCGCGCCGGGCGGGGTGTGGGCACGCCGGGGCGGACGCGGGCACGGCGGAGTGAAGCGGGGCGCGCAGGGCGCGGGCGGGGTGCGGCGGGGTGTTCCCGGGCATGGCGCGCGGCGGGGTGTCGCGGGCGTGCGCCCGCCGGACGGCTGCCGTGGGGTGGGAGGCGGCCGTCCGGCGGGTCGGGGCGCGGAGCCGGATCAGGTGCCGGCGAGCGGGAGGGAGGCGGCGACCACCTGGCCCAGCGCCACCGCCCGTTCCAGCGCCTGGCGCAGCAGGTCCTCGCGGGGCTGCCGGCCGACCATGCCGGCCGGCACGGCGTACATCGTCACCTCGGAGAGCTGGCTCGCGGCCATCCGCCAGGCGTCGGTGACCTGGAGCGGCTGGTGCGCCTGCCACCAGCCGGTGCTGCCGCCGGCCGCGGCGGGCTGGAGGATCGCGTGCAGCTTGCCCATCGCGACCAGGACGGACCAGCCGGGCAGCTGGTCCGGGGTCTCGTCCAGGTCGGTGACGGGCTGGAAGCCGGCGTCCTGGAGCAGGTCGAGGAACTCGTCCTCGCCCGAGGTGCTGCCGGGGCGGCCGACCGGTCCGGTCGGCTCGACCACCAGCGAGGCGTGCCCGACCTTGCCGTGCAGGACCAGCCCGCAGGTGATGCCGAGGATGGCGGCCTGGCCGGGGGCGGCCGGCTGGGTCGGGGCCGGGCCGACGGGCGCGGCCGGGGCCGGCGCGGGGGCGCTCGGCACGGCGGCGGGGACGGCGAGGTCCGGGCCGCCGGGCTGGGTCTGGCTGATGCTGCGGACGGCGCCCGCCAGCTGCTCCTCGGAGACCGGGACGACCTGGGAGGGGATGCAGCGGGCGTGCGCGAAGGCGAGGACGGCGGTCTCGTCGCCGACGAACAGCACGGTGCTGGTGGGCTCCACGTGCGTGTCGCCGGGGGTCCGGCAGGAGGTGCACTCGTAGCCGTCGGGGGCGCGGTCGCCACCTAGCAGGCGGTCGGCTTCGTCGTCGCCGATCTCGGACCGGACCTCGTCGCTGACGTCGAGCATGCGCGGCACAGGGTCTCCTCGGATGGGTGTGGATGGGGTGCTGGGGCGGACACGGAGAGGTCGCCATGCCCAACGGGCCCTTGTGTCAGGCGTCACGGGTGCCCCTGGAGGCTGACGTGAATTGCCTCGGATCCGACCGCACCGCGTGTTCTCGTGGTCGCAATCTGTCGATGTCGGTGCCGGGACTGCCGGAATCAAACAGTGAGGTGAGTCACGGAGTCTGGATGTTTGATCTAGGAATCGACGGCTAAAGCGGACAATTCGGGCATGATTGCATGGTCGTTACCGCCGGTAACCCTTGGCTGAGCTGGGCAGACCGTCGAAGTTTTGGATTCCCCGTTGATCGGCTCGTAGCTTCTTGGACGGCGCAACGAGCGCCACCCGGGTTCACCCCCGACGCACAGCCCCCCGGTCCGCCGGGCGTGGCAGGTGCCCGCCGACGCGATCGCTCGAACACGTCGTCGGCGAGCGGCTGGGTGGCCGGGGCGGCAAGCGGCACGTCCGACACGTGCCCGGCCGCCCGACGGACGCAGCGAGTGATCACGGCCCTTCCCGGGGTCTGGTTCCGCATGCCCGCCCGGGGCTGTCGAGAGGAACCTCATGACCTTCCGTAACGAGACCGCCGCTGCCACCACCTCCACCGCCACCAAGCGCAACCGCGTTCGGATGGCTGTCGTGGCGGGCGCCGCTGTCGCGGCCCTGCCGGTGGCCGGCCTCGTCACGGCCACCTCGGCCTCCGCCGCCTCCGTCTCCACCTGGGACGCCGTCGCCCAGTGCGAGAGCGGCGGCAACTGGGCCATCAACACCGGCAACGGTTTCTACGGCGGTCTGCAGTTCACCTCCAGCACCTGGGCCGCCTTCGGTGGCACCGCCTACGCCTCGCAGGCCAACCAGGCCACCAAGGCGCAGCAGATCGCCGTCGCGGAGAAGGTCCTCGCCTCGCAGGGCCCGGGCGCCTGGCCCGTCTGCTCCGTCAAGGCCGGCCTGACCAAGGGCGGCGCCCCGGCCGCCGTCGACACCTCGGCGGGCTCCGCCGCCGGCTCGACCGCCGCCAAGCCGGCGCAGACCCCGAAGCCCGCCGCCAAGCCGGCCGAGGCCCCGAAGGCCGCGCCCAAGGCCCAGGCCGCGCCGAAGGCTCAGGCCGCGCCGAAGAACGACGCCGCCGCGCCGAAGGCTGCCGCCCCGAGGGCCGACGCCCAGAAGTCCGCGCCGAAGGCCGACCAGGGCGCCAAGTCCTGGAACCGCTCGAACGACGCCAAGCCGGCCGCCAAGGGCGACTACACCGTCAAGGCCGGTGACACCCTGAGCTCCATCGCCGCCGCGCAGGGCCTGGACTGGCACGACCTGTACCAGAACAACGCCAAGGTCATCGGTGGCAACCCGGACCTGATCTTCCCGGGCCAGACCCTCAGCATCTGAGGTCTGCCCAGCTGAGGCCTCCTCGAGCACGTGAGGCCCCGTGCGCGGCCGGCATCGGCTGCCCGGGGCTCACCGTGCCGGTGCCCGACCGGGTGCCGATGTGCCGATCTGTTCATGCGCCGATCTGTCGGTGCGTCGGCTGTCGGTGCGTCGACGTACGGATGTGCGTACCGATGTGCACGGCTTTCACGGCCGCTTCTCCGCCGCGCGGGTTCCTCCGCCGGTCGGGGGAGCGGCCGTCGGCGTTCCCGCGGGCGGGAGTCGGGGTCGCGCGGGGGTGCGCCCGCCGTCGGCGGCGGCCGGGCTGGGCGCGGGGCTGGGCCCGAGTGGGCGCGGGTCGGCCCAGGCGGGCGCGGTGCGGGAGGATGGTGGGGTGATCCAGGGCGAGCTGTTCGGTGATCCGGGTGGGTCCCCGGCCGCGCGCGAGCGCTCCGAGCCGGCCCCCGGCGCCGTCCTGCTGCCCGGCTGGCTGGACCTCGACGCGCAGCGGCGCCTGGTCACCGCCTGTCGGGAGTGGGCCCGCCCGCCGGCCGGTCTGCACGCCGTGCGGATGCCCACCGGCGGGGTGATGTCCGTCCGGATGGTGAGCCTCGGCCTGCACTGGTACCCGTACGGCTACCGGGAGGTCGCCGAGGACGGCGCGCCCGTCAAGCCGTTCCCGCGGCTGCTCGGGGACCTGGCGCGCGGGGCCGTCGCCGAGGCGTACGGGGCCGCGCTGGGGGAGGTCGCGGGGGCGGCGTCGTACGCGCCGGACATCGCGATCGTCAACCACTACGCACACGGCGCGAAGATGGGCCTCCACCAGGACCGCGACGAGCGGGCGGACGCGCCGGTGGTCTCGCTCTCGCTGGGCGACGGCTGCGTCTTCCGGCTCGGGAACACCGAGACCAGGACCCGGCCGTGGACGGACCTGGAGCTGCGCAGCGGCGACCTGCTGGTGTTCGGCGGCCCGGCCCGGTTCGCGTACCACGGGGTGGTGCGGACGCTGCCGGGGACGGCCGATCCGGCGCTGGGGCTGCTCGGGCGGCTCAACATCACGGTGCGGGAGTCGGGGCTGGGGGCGTAGCCGGAGGTCGTGCGGCCGGTGGGGGCCTCCTGGCCGACCAGGCCGTCCCGTCCGTCACCTGCTCGTCGGCTCGCCTACTCGTTCGAGTGAACTGGGCGTTCCGGACCGCTGCGCGGGAATGACCCGGGTCGCCAAAGGATTCGATTGAGCTGGAGAATTGTTCGGAGTCCGGAGAGGAAACGTGCCCATGGGTACCCCCGTCGACGACCTTGTCGATCTGCTCGACCTTGAGCAGATCGAACTCAACATCTTCCGTGGGCGCAGCCCCGAGGAGGCGCTGCAACGGACGTTCGGCGGCCAGGTCGCCGGGCAGGCGCTGGTCGCGGCGGGGCGCACGGTGGACGACGAGCGCCCGGTCCACTCGCTGCACGCCTACTTCCTGCGCCCCGGGGTCCCCGGCGTGCCGATCGTCTACCAGGTCGACCGGATCCGTGACGGCCGGTCCTTCACCACCCGTCGGGTGCTCGGCATCCAGGGCGGCCGGTCGATCTTCGCCCTCACCGCCGACTTCCACAGACCCGAGGAGGCCGGCATCGAGCACCAGTACCCGATGCCGCCCGTCGCCGCCCCCGAGGACCTGCCCAGCGCCCTGGACGAGGTCGGCTCCCGGCTCGGCGAGCTGCCCCCGTTCATCAGCCGCCGCCAGCCCTTCGACATCCGCTACGTCGACCGGCTGCGCTGGACGAAGGAGGAGCTGGAGGGCGTCGAGGCGCGCAGCGGCGTCTGGCTGCGTACCAACGGCCCGCTGCCGGACGACCCGCTGATCCACGTCTGCGCCCTCACCTACGCCAGCGACATGACGCTGCTGGACGCCGTCCGCGCCCCGGTCGAGCCGCTGTGGGGCGAGCGGAGCTTCGACATGGCCTCGCTCGACCACGCGATGTGGTTCCACCAGCCGTTCCGGGCGGACGACTGGCTGCTGTACCAGCAGGAGTCCCCGATCGCGCACGGCGCGCGCGGCCTGGCCCGCGGGCAGATCTTCGACCGGCACGGCCGGCTGGTGGTGTCCGTGGTGCAGGAGGGGCTGTTCCGTCCGCTGAAGCGCCGCGAGGGGTAGGTGTGTGGCCGGAGTGGTGCCCCGTGTTGTGCCCGGTGTCGGCGCGTTGCCGCCGTGTTGCGGTTTCGGCGACATCGGGCCGACGGGAATGATCCGTCCGCGCGGACGGTGTTGTGGATGACGGAGGACGGGCGGCCCGAACAGCGGGCCGTCCACGGACCGACCGGGAGGGTGGACCGATGACGGAGACGGCCGCGGAGGACTGGAAGCACTGGAGCGACGGCCGGGCGGCGTCGGTGAGCGCGCAGCACGGCCAGCTCGCACTCACCGGCACGCACTGGCTGGAGCCCGAGCCCGCCGAGATCCCCGGCCTGCCCGGGCGCTGGTGGGCCGACGCCGAGGGCGTCCGGGTCCGGGCGGCGGCGTCCGACGGCATCACGGTCGACGGCGCCGACGCACCGGTGGACGGCGAGGCGCTGCTGCGCCCGGACAGCGACCCGGCCGCCGACACCGCCGTCCTGGGAGGCCTGCTGCTCGTCCCGATCGAGCGCGAGGGCGAGCTGGCCCTGCGGGTCTTCGACCCGGCCGCACCCCGCCGGACGGCGTTCGCGGGCATCTCCGCCTTCCCGTACGCGCCCGAGTGGGCCGTGCCCGCCGTCTTCACCCCGTTCGAGGACGACGACGCCCGGTCGGTCGTCGTCCCGAACGCCGACGGCCGGGAGCGCCCGCTGGCCGTGTCCGGGCAGATCGCCTTCACGGTGGCGGGCGAGCACCGCACCCTGACCGTCAGCCGGTCGGGCGATCGGCTCAGCGGCGTGATCGCGGACACGACCAGCGGCATCGACACCTACCGCTTCCGCTTCATCACCCTGCCCGCGCCCGACGCCGAGGGCCGCACCGTCCTCGACCTCAACCGGGCCTACCTGCCGCCGTGCGCCTTCTCGGACCACTTCATCTGCCCGTTCCCGCCGCCGGGCAACCGGCTGGACTTCGCGGTGGAGGCGGGGGAGAGGCAGGTGCTGAGCCGGTAGCGGGGGCCTCGCGGGTGGGGCCGGGGCGTCGCGGGCGGGGGCGGGCTTTCGCTGGGGCGGCCCCGGTGCGGGGCCGTCCGGGGGCGGAGCGGAGCATGAGGGACTATGTCGAACAATCAACATTCCACGCCGTCCCCCGCGCCCGGCCCGTCCCCCGCATCCTCCGCCGCCGATCCCGAACCCGAACCGGAACCCGGACCGGGGGACGGACCCGGGGCAGGGGACGGACCCGGGCCGGAGGTAGCCGCTGGCTCACCCTGGTACCGGCGGGCCTTCGCCGACCTCAGCCCGCTGCGCGACCACCCCGACTACCGCCGGGTCTGGGCCGGGCAGGCCGTCTCCTCCATAGGCCAGCAGATGACGGCCGTCGCCGTCTCCGTCCAGGTCTACGACCTGACCGGCTCCGCCTTCGCGACCGGCCTGGTCGGCATCTTCTCCCTCGTCCCGCTGGTCGCCTTCGGCCTCTACGGCGGCGCGATCGCCGACACCGTCGACCGGCGCCGGCTGGGCCTGCTCGGCTCGGCCGGTCTGGCGGTCGTCTCCGCCGCCCTGGCCGCGCAGGCGCTGGCCGGCCTCGGCCTGGTCGCCGTCCTGTACGCCGCCGTCGCCGTCCAGGCCGGCTTCTTCGCGATCAGCTCGCCCGCCCGCTCCGCGATGATCCCCCGCCTGGTGCCCAGCCACCAGCTCCCGGCGGCGAACGCCCTGAACACCGTCAGCATGAACCTCGGCCTCACCGTCGGCCCGATGCTCGGCGGCGTCCTCATCGGCGCCTACGGATCCCAGGCCGCCTACCTGGTCGACACCGTCGCCTTCACCGGCACCCTCTACGCGATGTGGCGCCTGCCCGCCATGCGGCCGCTCGGCGAGCGCAAGGGCCGCGCCTCCGTCCTCGACGGCCTCCGCTTCCTGCGCGAGCAGCCCAACCTGCGCACCAGCTTCCTCGCCGACCTGGCCGCGATGGTCTTCGGCATGCCGCGCGCCCTCTTCCCGGCCATCGCGGTCACCTTCTACGGCGGCGACGCCGGCACCGTCGGCCTGCTGGTCTCCGCCCCGGCCGTCGGCGCCCTGATCGGCGCGCTCTTCTCCGGCTGGGTCGGCCGCGTCCACCGCCAGGGCGTCGCCGTCCTCGCCGCCGTCGCCGCCTGGGGCCTGGCCATCGCGGCCTTCGGCGCCCTCCACAACCTCTGGCTCGGCCTCCTGCTGCTCGCGGTCGCGGGCTGCGCCGACACCGTCAGCATGATCTTCCGCAACACGATGATGCAGGTCGCGGCCCCGGACGAGATGCGCGGCCGCCTCCAGGGGATCTTCATCGTGGTCGTCGCCGGCGGCCCCCGCCTCGGCGACTTCGAGTCCGGCACCGTCGCCGCCCTCACCAACCCCGCCACCTCCGTGATCACCGGCGGCCTCGCCTGCGTCGCCGCCGTCCTCCTCCTCGCCGCCCGCCGCCCCGCCTTCCTCACCTACGACGCCCGCCACCCCACCCCCTGACCCACCCCACCCCCCGAACCTGGCAGCGAGCACCCCCCGACGTGCTGTATTGTTTTCCACGTCGCCGGGACAACCGGAGACAAGGTCGAGAAGCCCACAGCAGAGCCCCCCAGGCCCCGCTGCAGGCACCGAGACCACGGGACGTGGCGCAGCTTGGTAGCGCACTTGACTGGGGGTCAAGGGGTCGCAGGTTCAAATCCTGTCGTCCCGACTGTGATGTCGGTTGTGAGAGCCGGTACTTGGGAAACCGAGTGCCGGCTCTTTCTGTTGTGGTGTCGGCTGGTGGTCGCACGGTGGTCTCTGGGCCACATCGGCCAGGGCGCGGTTGGTTCTTCTGTTCGCGCCTGCTGGTAGGCGGGCAGTTGCCGGTGCAGGAGCGGGCGCTGGCGCCAGGGGTGCTGGGCGCGGTAGACGGGGTGTCCGAGGGCGGCATGGTCGGCGCCATCCGGGATCCAGGCGACGGCGTCGACGGCCGCGCGGGCGGCGAGTCTGGTGAGGTCGGCGTAGATGTTCGCGGTGGTGGGCAGGGTGCGGTGGCGCAGGGGCGTGGAGGCGACCGAGAGCGGCGTGCCGGAGGCCGTGGCGAAGCTGGCGGTGAGGTCGTGCAGGGTGATCCGGGGGACGTCGGCTTTGTCGCAGAGCAGGTGGAAGCGGCCGAGGACGGTCTTGGGGTTCAGGGGGCGGCCAGGGTAGTGGAAGACATAGCCGCCGGCGGGGGTGATCTGGGCGAACGCGCGTGACCCTGCCCGCTCGTCGAGGGCATCGGTGACACGGTCGGACAGGGCAACCCAAGTGCGACTGCCCGGTCTTTGGAGCGGTGAGCAGGAGCTGGTCGTTGTCGATCGAGGAGAGCCTCGCGCGGATGGACAGGGTGCGCTCGGGCAGGTGGACGTCGTCCCAGCACAGGGCCAGGACCTCCCCCTCGCGCACGCCGGTGCCGATCATCAGCTCGGCGAGGTCGGCATGCAGCGGGGCGACGAGATGGGTGAAGCGCAGGAAACGAGCCGCCTGCTCCTCGGTCCACAGGCGCCGTTCGCGGCGGGCCTGGAGATGAGCGGGGGTGCGGGCCAGGCGTTCGGTGTCGACGGCGGTGGCGAGGGCGCTGGCGAGCGTGGACATGATCCGGTGGACGGTGACTCTGCCTCGGCGCCGGCGCAGCCGGTCGGTGACGGATGCGGGCACGTGCTGGCGGGTGAGGTCGTCGATGGGGATGGAGTCGAGGGCGTTCCGCGGTGGCTGGCGGGTACACGTTGGCCAAGGCCCAGGAGGTCGTCGAGGGCAGGGGCGAGAGGCGTGGTGTCCTCCTGGAACGTGCTCAGCCGTGGTGTGTTGCACGCATCGAAGAGAAGGCCGGTGTAGCCCTCCCAGGACCATGCCGCAAAGGAAAGCAACTGATGGCCGTGGCGGGGAATCAGTGGCGTGGGCGGATGGGTCCTCGTCGCGGCTGTCGTGCGAGGGTGGGCGCCCGTAGCTGCCGGCCGGGGTCGAGGGTATCGACTGGTTCAGCTCCTTGGAGGCGCTGGTCAGTGCATCAGTCGGGGGGCGATCTGGGACCACGCGCAATTCACCTCCGCCTTTGAGGGCCTTTCGGGTGAACGAACAGCGCGGGTTGTATACCGTCTGACGTGCAGAGATGGCAGTGGTCGGGCGACTGGGGGTATTGCGCGGCTGGGCCTTCGCCCGGGATGAGAATGATCTCTTGATGTACGTATCGCCGCTGAGAATTGTGTACTGACAGCCGCTTCTGCACGTAGGATCGACGGTACTGTTTGCGGCCCGACAGGCTTCCCACTGAGGACATGCCCCCAACCCGCACGAATCATTGGTGGTCTGGTCTGGGGGAGTCCCTTCGTGCCCATGCTCCTGCTGAAGTTGTCGGCGCAGGATCTGCTCACTCTGAACTCGCGTCGCCGGATGGTGCCGCATCTTGCCGAACGATGGCGAAAGTTCCGGGAGCACGAGGCTTCGGAGACGGAGCGGTTGGCGTGGGCGGAGAGTCTGATCTGTCTGGCGAACGATCTGGTCGCCGCTGATCGTGGCAATGTGCAGATGGTCGTCGAGTGCGCAGCGACTGCTGACGAGGACATCAAGGGGAGCAGTCCCAGGCTCGTGGACGTCGTCCTGGTGGGCCGCCACCCGCGGGAGAATCGGCCGTCCGTCCAGCTGGTGGAGCTGAAGCGTTGGTCGACCGTGACCAGGGTCGAGCGGGCCGTTGCGGACCAGATCTACGTCGCGGGCCTGGCGAAGCCCAAGAAGCACCCTGCGCTGCAACTGCGCGAGTACTACCATGCGTTCACCGGCAGCCGGGGCCCCTTCCGAACGGTCGACATCGAGTGCGGCGGCTTTGCCTACCTGCACAACGCCACTGAGGACTCTGTCCGTCCGCTGATCGACGTGGACGCACCGACGGGTGTCTATGCGAAGGTGTACACCGGTGATCGCCGCCGCCAGTTGCTGACCGACTTGCAGGGACACTTTGCCGCCGACGGCGGCAGCACCGAGGCCGAGCTGCTACTCCAGGGCATCGGCGTGCGCAATGAACCGCTGCTCGACGTGATGATGTTGTCCCGGGGCACGGACACGGTCTTCACCCTGCGGGGGCGGCAGAAGGAGGTGGCTGATCAGATCCTGGAGACAGCTGCCAAGGTACTGCCCTCCTCGAAGCAGTCCGCGTTGGTTCCGGACGAGCGACGAGTAGTTTTCCTGGTGACCGGTGGCGCAGGCACCGGAAAGAGCGCTATCGGCCTGCAGATCAAGGCGGAGCTGGAGGCCGCTGGCCGGAACGTCAACTATGCCAGCGGGAGCAGGGCCTTCAACGCGGCGATGCAGGAGCACGTCGGTGTCGGTGACCGGGAGTTCAAGGAGACCTTCACCTACTTCTTCGACTACGTCACGACGCCCGACCCGCTGCTCGATGTTCTGATCTGCGATGAGGCACACCGACTCCGTGACCGCTCCGAGAACCGGTTCTGGCCGCCGGAGAAGCAGGGATCTCGGCCGCAGGTGGATGAACTCCTCGATGCGTCCCGGCTGACGGTGTTCTTCCTCGACGAAGGCCAGGTCGTTCGTCCGAAGGAGGTCGGTACGGTCGACCTGATCCAGCAGGCGGCCGATCGGCGCGGAGCCAAGGTGGTGCGGTACGGCCTCCGCGAGCAGTTCCGATGCGGTGGCAGTGACGCGTACGTCCGCTGGGTGCACGCGCTGCTCGGCTTGTCGGATGACGAACCTGAGCACTGGACGCCGGACGGCTTGATGCATGTCGAGGTGGTGGACACGCCGGACGCGCTCAGGGACATCATCCTCGGCGAGGAGAGCGCCGGGGCATCCGCGCGTATGGTTGCCGGCTACTGCTGGCCTTGGACCGAGCCTGTGGGCCGGGAGAAGCGACTGGAGCGGGATGTCAGGATCGGTGACTGGCACGAGCCGTGGAACGCGAAGAGCGACAGCTTCTGCGCGGACGGCGCCCCGCCCGGTGTCAGGTGGTCGATGCACGAGAACGGCATCGGCCAGATCGGCTGTGTGTACACCGCACAGGGCCTCGAGTGGGACTGGTGCGGAGTGATCATGGGCGATGACATGGTGCGCCGGAACGACCAGTGGGAGTTCCGCCGAGGCAAGGAGACGGAGAAGTCGGCGCAAGGTGTAAGACGGGTGAGAGTTCCAGGATCTCTTGATCCGAAGGTCAGTGCGAGCAGCGTCGGTGACGAGGAGTTCGCCCGCCTGATTCGGCACGCCTACCACGTGCTGATGACCCGGGCCAGCCGGGCGACGGTGCTCTATTCCACGGACGAGGAGACCCGGGCCTACCTCAAGGGCCTTGTCGGGGAGACCGAGATCCACGGATTGCGGCCGACTCGGGAGAGCTTGCCAAGGCATCACGCCCGTCCGAAGCGGGGACGGAAGAAGCCCAAGAACGACCTTCGCTTGTTCTGACGGAAGGTGTGGAAAGGTGGAAGTGGCGGGCTCGCCGGGCCCGCCACTGACCTGCGTCAGAAGAGCAGGTGCGCCACCGAGGTCAGCGCCGCCACCAGCATGTTGGAGGCGACTCCGACGACGATGTCGGTGAGGATCTTGCGGATCCGTCCACGACGCGCAGGCTTGTACTCGATCGAGGTCATGCGGCCATCCCCAGGTAGTGATATCGGAAATGGCAGGGGGCACCCTACCGGGCAACCACGCTCACGTCAGATGTTGACCACCTGACGGGCACAACCATTCGTCAATCGCCGCCTGTCGAGGGCGCATGGAACCTAGGCCTCGTACCCTCCGGGAAGGTGCGCAGCGCAACGATGCTACCGCGTGGGACGCGTTGGCGTCGGGGGTCAGTGAGCGGAACCTGGCAGGACGCATGCCGGTCCGCCGCCATGCCCCGCAGGGGCAGAGGCAAAGGGCTCACCGTCGGCGCGCGAAGCTGTCGCGTCAGTGCTGCCGTGGGATGGGCAGGGGCTCATGGCGGTGCCAGATCAATGACCTTTCCTTGCAGTGGAGTTCAGCGGATTCCCACTCAAGGCGGATCACGCCGTCGGCCAGGGAGCAAGCGCAGGCGACGAGAACGAGCTTGTGTCCGGTGAGAGGCGTGCGAGATCTGGATGAGGCTTGTCCTCATCCGGGGAATGCTGGGAACGAGCACGGTCGGACCGGAAGCGGGCGTATGTGCGTTGCCGGACGGCCGGTCATCGGCCCGCAGGCAGGGACTCCACTGGTCGCAGGCCTGCACCGGCAGTGGCACGGCGAACAGGTGTTCCGAGGCGAACCCCGGGAGCCCGTCGGCCCGGTGCGGTGAGTGGCCGATCAGCCGCGACGGCCGTGCGCCGCCTCGATCTGCTCCACCTGTTGGCCGGCTACCAGGTTCCGCAGTTTGGCGCGTGTCTCCGGGTCCGTCGAGTAGACGACGGTGCCGATCATTCCGCGGGTCAGCAGCACCTTGTAGGTGTTGCGGATCAACCGGGCGATGTCGGCGTCGGTGGTGGACTTGCGGAAGACGGGGTCCTTGGACGCCGTCCGGTTGGGGATCCACCGGTCGGTGCGCCAGACGAGGTCCGGCCCGAGGATGACGCCGCTCCAGTCGTACTCGAAGCCCTGCGCGGTGTACACGCAGCCGACCTGGCCGAAACCGGCCGGATCGGTGGCCCACAACGCGGCCGGCGGGGCGCCGGCGATCGACCGGTCGCCGTACACGTTCCACGGACGAGCCCAGTCACCGATGCGCACGTCGAGGGGGAGCGGGTCCCCCGGGGCGACCTTCGTGGTCCACTTCCAGCAGTACCCGGCCGACATCCGGGCACCGTACCCCTCCGCGCGCCGGGCGTCGAGGAACGCCTCCAGTTCCTGGGGGCTGTCCACGACCTCCAGGACGACCTTGCCGTCGGGCTCCCAGCCGACCGGGCCGCCGGGTTCGAGGTCCAGGAGACGCACCACCCAGTGCAGGTAGGCGTCGCTGCCGCCGCAGCGGAACTGGCTGTCCAGCTCGACCACCTGGCAGTCCAGGCCCTTCACGGCAGCGGCGGCCCGGATCTGGGCCACCGTGCCCATCTCGCCCGGCCGGACGACCTGGTGCTCGTCCAGCAGGAACACGGGCACCCGGGCGGCGTCGATCAGCTCCTCGATCTGGGGCTTGCCGGTGCGCTGGGCAGCGCGGGTGTAGCGGTTCGCCGACGTCTCCCGGATCCGGTGGGCCTCGTCGCAGATCAGTACGTCGAGCCCGTTGCGCTCGGCGGTCATGAAGCTGTTGAAGTACTTGAACAGGTCCTGGACCGCACGCTTCCGTGCGCCGGCGATCCGGCGCATGGTGGTGGTGAACGAGCTGGACCCGGTCGCGTGCAGGGCCGTGACGCCGCGCCGGTACAGATCACCCAGGAGGGACAGCGCGATCACGCTCTTCCCGGTACCCGGGCCACCCGTGATGACGACGACCTCCTTGTGATCAGACTGCTGCGCCTGGCGGACCGCGCGCAGCACCAGCTCGTAGGCGACCCGCTGCTCGTCCAGCAGCACGAACTGCTCGCGCTCGCGAACCTCGTCGGCGGCGACCGCCATCAGCTGCTTGGAAGGGGCCACCTTGCCCGCGAGCAACTGGTCCGCCGCCTCCGCGCCGGAGACCGGCTTCAGCTTCGACTGGAGGTACTGGATGAACTCCCCGCGGCGCTCGGCGGTGAAGAGCCGGCCGCGCTCGTCCTGCGGAACCTCGTAGAGGCCCTGGACGCCGAACTCCGTCGCGTTGTGGAGGAAAGCGACGCCAGAGAGCCGCTCGGGATGCGCGGCGAGCGCGCCGTTGAAGGAGATCAGGTAGTCGCAGTAGCCGCGGACCTGCTCGATCGGGTTCAGCACCGGCCGGGTGTAGGCGTCCACCCGGCAGAGCAGCGGCTCGCCGTCCTCCGGAAGCGCGCTGCTCCACTGCTTGAGCTCGACCACCACGTACGACGGCTCGCCCGTGGTCGGGTGGACGCCGGCGAGTATGACGTCCGCTCGCTTGCTGTTGAGCGGCAGCGAGTACTCGAGGAGTACTTCGACCATGCCGAGCCCGGCGTCCAGGAGGGCGTTGGTCAGAGCCGGGATGCTCCGTTCCCAGGAGCGCACCTCGGATGAGCTGGGTTTGTGGCCGTGCTTGTGAACGAACTGGTCGATGAGGCGCACGAACAGTGATCCGGCCAGGCTCTCGGCAGCGACCGCGGACGCGGAGTCGCGGAACAGCAAGGAATGCTCCCAGGCAGCACGAAGTGACTCGTGCGGGTGGGGGCATGTCCCTGGAAGGAAGCCCGGCGGGCCGCGCTGATGACAAGGTCAAACCTACAACGGAGAGTCTCAGCACGTACCCGGACACCTGAGCCTTCGCCGACGCAAGGCGGACCGGAACGAGCGATGGGGACGGCTTGGGCCACGACAGCTGCGACGGGGGCGGGGAGGGGCTGGGGGTCAAGGGGTCGCAGGTTCACATCCTGTCGTTCCGACAGTGATGTCGGTTGTGAGAGCCGGTACTTGGGAAACCGACTGCAGGCTCTTTCTGTTGTGGTGTCGCATGGTGGTCGCTGGACCGTATCGGCCAGGGTGTGGTCGGTTTGGTGGGCGGATTCCGGTGGGGCTGTAGGGGATGACCAGCGAGTCGTCGTTGGGCGGGTTCGGGTTGGCGACCTTGGTGAACTGTTTGTGGTTCTGTTTGCGGCGCCGGCCCTCGGTGTTGGGATTCAGGGAGTCGGCGGGGGGATGGAGGGGGCCGCCCGGGCGGTCGTGCTGGCGCCGGGGCGGGTGGGGGGTGGGTCAGAGGTGGGGGGTGCGGGTGAAGTGGTGGGTGGCGGTGGTGAAGAGGAGGGTGCACCAGGCGGTGGTGGTGAGGGTGGGGGAGGGTGGGGGAGGGGGCGGCGGAGAGGCGGGTGACGGCGGAGGCGGGGAGCCAGGGGGAGATGTCCCAGCCCTTGGTGGCGGCGAGGGCGGTGAGGGCGGACTCGGCGACCAGGGTCCACCCGAGGACTGTTCCCAGGGCTGCCGCGGTCGACCGTAGGGCAGGCCTGCGGCGGAGCCCAGGACCGCGTAGGCGGGCATCGCCGCGAGCAGGCGCAGGGTGGTGGACGGGGCTCCGTCCCAGTGGGGTGGGGAGCCGTGGCGTGCGGCGGTCAGGGTGGTGGTCGCCGCGCAGGTGGCCCAGACGGTGGCGGCGACCAGCAGGGACAGGAGGGCCAGCCCGGCGAGCTTGCCGGTGGCGAGTGCGCCGCGGGCCGGCTGGCGGACCAGCAGGTTCCGCCAGGTGCCCTCGCGGTACTCCTGGCAGAAGGCGTTGGCGGCCACGCACATCATGACCAGGCCGATCAGGGGTGTGGCGGTACGGGCGGCGCCGAGCAGGTCCACCGGGCCGGGGTCGTCCCGGAGGGCGGCGGTGCCGGCGGCGACCGCGGCGGTGGCCGCCGCGACGGAGCCGAGGAGCGGCCAGAGCAGCCGCGGCCGGAGCAGTTTGACCAGCTCGCTGCGGAACGCCTGGTGCACGTGGGTCAGCACGGGACGGCTGTCCTCTCGGTCGGGCTGGTCGGGTGAGGAGGGGCGGTCGGCGCGGGCCCGGTGCCGGTGACCAGGGCGAGGAAGGCCTGTTCCACGGAGGCCCGTCGGACGGCCAGGTGGGCGAGGGTCACGCCGCCCGCCGCCGCGATCCGGTTCAGTTCGGCGGCCGCGTCGGCGGGGGCCTCGACCAGCAGCAGCCCGTCCTCGTGGCGGTTGGGGTACCCGGCCCCGTTCAGCACGTCGTGGAGGGTCGCGCCGTCGGCGGCGGACTCCGGGGCCAGTTCGACGACGGCCGTCCGGGAGGCGGTCAGCTCCGCCCTGCCGCCCTGGAACAGCACCCGGCCCCGGTGCATCAGGACGAAGCGGTCGCAGATCGCGTCCAGTTCGTTGAGCTGGTGGCTGGAGACCAGCACGGTGGCGCCGGCGTCCGCCAGGGACCGCAGCAGCTCCCAGAGTTGGAGGATGCCGATCGGGTCGAGCCCGTTCATCGGCTCGTCCAGGACGAGCAGCCGGGGCTCGGGGAGCAGGGCCGCGGCGATGCCGAGCCGCTGGCGCATGCCGAGCGAGTACCCGCCCACCGGTCGGCCGGCGTGGGCGGTGAGGCCGACCTGCTCCAGTACCTCGTCGACCCGGCCGCGGGGGATGCCGCCGAGTTCGGCGAGCACCCGCAGGTTGGTGCGGGCGTCGAGCCGCCGGTAGAGCGCGGGTTGTTCGATCAGCGCGCCGACCGCGTGGAGGTAGCGCTCGGGCCGGTCCAGCGGGTGCCCGAGGACGGTGCCGGTGCCCGCGTCGGGGCGGTCCAGGCCCAGCAGGACGCGCATGGTGGTGGTCTTGCCGGAGCCGTTGGGCCCGATCAGCGCGGTCAGCGAGCCGGCGGGGACGGTCAGGTCGACGCCGTCGAGGGCGGTGAGGGCGCCGTAGCGGCGGCGCAGTCCGCGGACCTCGACCGCCGGGCCGGCCGTCCGGGCGCTGGGAGGGGTCATGGTGTGGCGGGCTCCGTGCTGGCCGGGTGGGTCGGGGAGTCGGCGGTGGTGAGGAGGGTGCCGGTCGGGTCGAGGCGGTGCAGCGCGGCGGTGGCCGTCTCGCCGTCGAGCCGGAGGTCGTGGCGGACGGCGCCGTGGTCCAGGACGACCAGCCGGTTCACCAACTCGTCGGCCCAGCCGAGGTCGTGGGTGCAGAGCAGGACGGTGCGCCCCTGGTCCCGCCAGTCGGCGGCGGCCCGGAGCGCGCCGGCCGCGCCGCTGTCGAGGCCGTTGGTCGGCTCGTCGAGCAGGAGCAGCCGGGGCCGGTGCACGGTGGCGACCAGCAGGCCGAGCTGCTTGCGCATGCCGAGCGAGAGCTCCCGGACGAGGGCGTCCGGGCGGTCCTCCAGGGCGGTGCCGGCCAGCGCGGCGAGGGCCTCCCGCACCGGGGCGCCGTACAGCCTGGCCGCCAGGACCAGCTGCTCACGGACGGTCAGGTAGTCGTAGAGCGGCGGTTCGGCGGGGGCGTAGCCTCGCTCGGCCCGGACGGCGAGCGCGGTGGCAGGCCGGCCGGCGACGGCGACCCGGCCCGAGGTGGGCTCCTCCAGCCCGGCGAGCAGCCGCAGCAGGGTGGTCTTGCCCGACCCGTTGTGGCCGACCAGGGCGACGAACTCGCCCTCCCCGACGGTGAGTCCGACCTCGGCGAGGGCGGTGTGCCCGGCGTACCGGACACTGGCGGATTCGACGGCGATCACGGGCGCACCTTCCGGATTCGGAGATCACTTCGGGCCGCGAACCGCAGGACGGCCAGCAGCAGGGCCAGGTCGAGCAGGCAGGCCGCCGCCTCGACGGCCCCGCCGGTGCCGGTGGCCGAGCGGAGTACCGGCCCGGCCGCCGCGGGGGCGGCCAGCACCGCGGCCAGCAGGCCCTCCACGGTCTCGGCCGCGCCGGAACGGGCGGCCCGGCCGTCGGCGAAGCCCTCGGCGGCCGGGGTCAGGAAAGCGGCGGCCACCAGCGCGCAGCTTCCGGCCAGCAGCGCGACCGGGAGGGCGAGCAGCGCGCCCGCGGTCACGCTCCCGCCGCCGACCAGCAGCAGCCCGAGGTACAGCGGTACGACGGGTACGGCCGCGACGGCGCAGCAGGAGGCCACCTTCCCGGCCAGGATCCGGCCGAACGGCACCGGCGCCTGGCGGAGCAGGTCGAGCGACCGCTGTTCGGCCTCGACCCCCGCCACCTGGGCCACCACGGTGGACAGCGCCAGGAACACGGCGAGCGCCAGCGGAACGCTCCAGGCGCCCAGCGGGAGCCGCCACGGCGGTTCGCCGCCGTGGCCGAGCCGGACCCCCGCGCCGAGCGCCGCCAGGGCGAGGCCGACCAGGGCCGTCCGGAACAGCGCGCCGGTGCTGGCGACGGGGCGGCGGCGCAGCGCCAGCAGGTCCTTGGCCGCGGGCAGCAGCACCGGCGGCACCCGGTCGAGCAGGGTGCTGGAGGCGTGTGCGGCGGCCGCGGGCCCGCCGGGGACGGCGGGGCGGAGCGCGCCGCGGGCGGCGGCCCGGTGCAGCAGGAGGTGGGCGAGGCCGCCGAGCAGCAGCAGGGTCGAGCACCAGCCGAGCAGGGCCGTCCCGAGCCGGTCGGGGTCGAGCAGGCGGTCCCAGAGGTCCGGGCGAAGGCGGGCCACGGCGGAGCGCAGCGCCGCCCCGTACTCCTCGGGTTCGGCCCGGCCGGACAGGTGGAGGCGGTCGGCGAGCGGTCCGAGGACGAGCCCGAGGGCGGACAGCCCCGGCAGCAGGACGCCGAGCGCGGCGAGCGGCAGGGCCCGGCGCGGGCCCAGCATCAGCGCGGCGGTCGCGGCCACGTGGCCGAGCGCTCCGGCCAGCGCGGATCCGGCGACGGCGGTGAGCGCGGCGGGCAGCAGGGCCCGGCCCGCGGGGGAGGCGGCCAGCCAGGGGCCGGCCGCCAGGCCCGCGACCGCCACGGAGCCGACGGCCCCGGCCAGGGCGGGCAGCCAGAGGCGGGCCAGGAACACGGACTGCTGCGGCACCCGCCAGGAGAGCAGGACGGCGCGGTCGGGCGGATCGAGCAGCAGCCGGGCCTGGTTGGGCCGCGCCGAGAGCAGGTGGCCGGCGACCAGCACGACCGCCACCGACCAGCAGGCGCCGGACACGACGGTGCCGTCCTCGGGGCCGACCGGGAAGACCCGGCCGAGCGCCGAGCCGATCCCCCAGAGCAGGGCCGCGACGGTGGCCAGGCCGACGCCGACGGCCAGCGCGAGCACGGCCCGGGCCGGCGGGGCGAGGGTGCGCAGCCCCGGGAGGCGGTTGCGCCGGCGCCGCAGGTCGGCGTCGACCAGGGCCAGCCCGGCGGTCCAGGCGAGTCGGCGGCCGTCCATCAGTCCCGCCGGCCGGTGAGCAGGGCGACCGCGCTGGCCGCGACGACCAGGACGCAGAAGCCGGCGGCAGTCCCGTTGAGTCCGGCGGCGGCGGGCAGCCGGAAGCCCGCCACCCCGAGCGGCATGCAGACCAGGGCCGAGAAGCCGAACAGCAGCCAGCGGCCGGTGGAGGCCAGGGCGACCACCGCGCCGAGGGCGAGCAGCAGGACAGCGGCCGCCAGCCAGCCCCAGTTGAGCAGGTCCTGGGTCTGCACCACCGTCGACCGGGCGGCGTCGACGACCCGGTCGGCCCGGTCGACCGCGGCCAGGGTGTCCGGCCGGCTCGTCCAGTACCAGACCGTCCGGACCCCGGCCAGGACGGCGGCGGCCACGGCCAGCAGGCCGGCCACGGCCGCACCGGTCGGCTTGATCTGCGATACCACGGTGATGTCGGCTCCTCGGTCGTGCGGGGTCGTGCGGGTCGTACGGGGGTCGTTCTCTCGAGCGGTGCGGGCGGTGCGAGCCCGGTCCGGCGCGGGCTCAGCGCGGGATCAGGCAGAGCGCGAGGAGCACCGCCGCAGGCGCGAGCGCGGCCGCCGCGCTGCGGGCGGTGCTCAGGCCGGTGCTGCGGCGCAGGACCTCGGTGAAGGCCGCGAACAGCACGAGGCCGAGACCGGCCAGGGGTTGGACGAGGACGGCGAGCGCCAGGGCGGCGCGGTGGCGCAGGCGCCCGGCCCGGCCGTCGTCCCGGCCGTCGTCCCGGCCGTCATCCCGGCCTTCGGGCGCGGCCTCCGGATCGAGCAGGGGACGGTGGTCCGTCGTGGTGGTCAAGGTCATCGGGGGCTCACCCACGTTTCCACGCCCGCGGCCACGGCGAGCGCGGCCAGCGAGGTTCCGAAGAGGACAGCGGCGTCGACCACGTGCTGGCTGAACGGGGCGCCCCGTCCGGACGCCAGGCGGCGGGACAGCCCGAGCGCCGGGGCCAGGCCGGCCGCGACGGCGAGGCCGAGGGCCGGCAGTTCGAGCACCGCGTGCGGTCCGACGGCCCGCAGCAGTTGGCCGCCGCCCAGCGCGTACGCGTGCCCGATCAGCACGCCGACACCGAGGCCGGAGAGCAGCGAGAAGGCGACCGTGGTCAGGCCGAGGGTGGCGACTCCGCTGAAGGCCAGCGCGGCCACCTTGGCGTTGTTGAGGAAGACCTCGAGCCACAGGTCCGGACCGGCGGGCTTGGGTTCCACGCGGACGGCGGACTCGATGCCGCCCGAGCAGGCGATCCCGATCGCCATGCAGGCGAACCAGAGCAACTGCCCCGCGGCCACGGCCCAGCGCTGCCGGGCCCAGGCGGCTGCGAGCCCTCCGCGGACTCCCGCGATCACGTCGTCCCTCCCCAAGACGTCTGCTGCACACGGCCGGTGGGCCGGACCCCGTCGGTGCGGCGGGGTCCGGCCGGCGCCCGGGTCAGGCGATGATGGCGCGGCGGCCGCCGGCGGTGATCGCCTTCTTGAGCATCCACATGGCCACGCCGCCGGCGGCGGTGACGCCACCGAACAGGGAGAGGGCGGCGGCGACGTCGGTGCCGGCCTCGATGGCGGTCAGCACGCGGTCGGCGCTCTTGTACTCCAGACCGAAGTAGCCGGTCAGCACGTCAGGGGTGGTGGCGGCCAGCAGGAGCGGGGCGCTCAGACCGGCAACGGCCGCACCGGCGGCGGCGATGCGCTTCTCCGGGGTCGAGAAAACGGACATGTTAATCTCCAGTTCGCCACCTTTAGGGAGTGGTTGGGAATATCCGGCAGCCACCGGTCGCTTCGGGACTGCGCCTGATCATCGAATCCGACCCCGTGCTGACGGTGGTGGCGGACTGTCCGGTGGACCGGGCGGTCGAGCAGGCCCGCGCGCTCCAGCCCGACCTGGTCCTGCTCGACCTCGGCCGCCAGGCCGACGCGGCCCTCGACACCCTGCTCTCGCTGATCTACCTGCCCCGGGCGCCCCGGGTGGCCATGCTGGCCACGGAGGAGGACGGCGACCTGCTGAACCGGGCGCTGCAGCACGGCGCGGTCGGCTGCCTCCGGCGGAACGCCCCGAGCGGCCTGCTGCTGGACGCCGTCCGGGTGCTCACCTCGGGCGGCACCGTGGTCTTCCCGCAACTCCGGTCGGCCGCCCCGGCGGTGGCGCCCGAGCCGCCCGACCGGCAGGTCCCGGCCCGGCTCAACGCCCGCGAGCGGGAGCTCCTGGTCTGCCTGGGCGAGGGTCTGTCCAACGCGGACATCGCCGAGCGGCTGTACCTCCGCCCGGCGACCGTCAAGGACTACGTCAGCGAGCTGCTCGCCAAACTGGGCGTCCGCAACCGGACCCAGGCCGCCGTCCTGGCCGAGCGGTACGGACTGCTCAGGGCCCACGCCGCGGCGTGAGGAAGGGGCCCCGTGCGGGGCCCGGCGCACGACTCGGGGGCCCCGCAGGCGGGTTCGGGGCCGGCCGGGCGGCTCTCCCCGGGCCGGACGGCCGGCTGCCCTACGGGTTCTTCACCTCGGCGGTCCGTTCCGTCGCGTCCGGCTCGGCCGGCTCCTCGGTGGCGCGCGTGCCGTCCAGGCGGATGCCGCGCATCGAGGCCCACATCACCAGGGCGCTGCCGCAGACCACGCCGCAGTCGGCGAGGTTGAAGACCGGCCAGTGCGGCAGTTGGATCCAGTCCACGACGCGTCCCTCCCACGGGGAGGGGTCCCGGAACAGCCGGTCGATGAGGTTTCCGGCCGCACCGGCGATGACCAGCCCGAAGGAGACCGCCCAGAGGGGGGTGCGGATCCGGGGCGACACCACCAGCATGAGGACGATGACCAGCATCTTCACCGTGGTGAAGAACCAGGTCTCCCCCGCGCCGATGGAGAACGCCCCGCCCGAATTGAAGACCAGCGTGAATTTCAGAAGCCCGCCGAGGGTCGATGTCGGATCGGTCCCCGAGAAATGTGTCAGCGCTATCTGTTTGGTGATGAAATCCGACGCCAGCAGTGCGATTGCCACGGCTGTCATGGTGCCCAGTCGTCGAGGCGTGTCACCGGACAAGGAAGCTCCTCGCGCAACCCGTAGGCGTAGTAAGCCAGTCATGGCCGCATTGTAGGTGACGGCGGCTTGCGCACGAGTGTCCACAAGTACGGGAGCGCACCGTCAGAACGGGAGCATACCCGCGCCGTTGCCGGGCGCCGGCCCCGCCGTCGCCGGGTGTCGGCGGGCCCCGATGGTCACCCGAAGATCCCGGCGAGGCGGGTCAGTCCTTCCCTGATCGCCTCGGCGGGGTGTCCGGTGAACGACAGCCGCAGGGTCGCCGGGTCGGGCCGGTCCGCGAAGAACGGCGCGCCGGGTACGTAGGCGACGTCGTGGGCCGCGGCCCGGGGCAGCAGGGCGGTGGCGTCGTGCCCGTCCGGCAGGCGCACCCACACGAACATCCCGCCGTCCGGCCGGTTCCAGGTGCTTCCGTGGGGGAGCGCGTGGGGCAGGCCGTCGAGCAGCGCGTCACGGCGTTCCCGGTAGGCGGCGCGGACCCGCGTCAGGTGCGCGTCGAGGTCGGCATGGGTGAGGTACCGGGCGGCGGCGGCCTGGTCGACGGTGGAGGAGTGCAGGTCGGTGGTCTGCTTCACCGTCGTACAGGCGCGGCGCAGTTCGGCCGGAGCGCGCAGCCAGCCGAGGCGCATGCCCGGGGACATGGTCTTGGAGAGGCTGCCGAGCAGCACCGTGCGGTCGGCCGCGGCGTCGAGCGAGGCGATCCACGGCAGCGGAGCGCCGTCGAACCGCAACTCGCCGTAGGGGTCGTCCTCGACGATCCACAGGCCGTGGCGGGCCGCGACCTCCGCGACGGCCCGGCGGCGCTCGACGGAGAGCGTACGGCCGGTCGGGTTCTGGAAGTTGGGGACGAGGTAGAGGAGTCTGGGCCGCTCCGAGGCGACGAGGCGGGCCAGCGCCACCGGGTCGACGCCGTCCTCGTCGGAGGGGACCGGGACGACGCGGGCTCCCGCGAAGGCGAAGCACTGCAGGGCCGCCAGATAGGTGGGGTTCTCCACGAGGACGGTGTCGCCGGGGGCCAGCAGCGCCGTCGAGACCAGCGTCAGTGCCTGCTGGGAGCCCGAGGTGACCAGCAGGTCGTCCGCCGGGGTGGGCAGGCCGCGGGAGCCCAGCCGCTCCGCGACGGCCGCCCGCAGCGCCGGGTCGCCCTCGGTGGTCGAGTACTGGAGGACGCGGTGCGGGGCCGTGGCCAGCACGTGGTCGTACGCGGCCCGCAGGCCGGTGACGTCGAAGAGCTCCGGGGCGGGCAGGCCGCCGGCGAAGGAGATCACCTCCGGCCGCGCCGTGAGTTCGAGGATCTCCCGCACGGACGAGGCGTGGGCGGCGGCGTGGCGGGCGACGGGAACGGGGGCGGCGGCTGGGCTCGTCATGCCCGCAGGATACGGACGATCGGGGCGGTGTCCCGGGTGCGGGAGTCCCACGGGTGCCCAAACATGTCCCGTCGATTTCTTGCCGAGATCGCTCAGGCGTCCGTGGTGACGGCGGGTTCCGCGACCGGCCGTGCCGGACCGTGATCTTCCGGAAACCACCAGGTGGGACCGGGGCGGACGTTGACCTGCGGTCTTCCGCCAGATGGGCCGAAAACGCGTGGTCGGCCGTCGAACGGGCTTGTCGGGCGGTGCGGTGCGTATGTCAGTCTCTGGGGGCCGTGTGCCGTGTTCCACAGTGTTCTGACGGGGAATTCCGAATCTCTCTTTCCTTTCCCTGGTTCTCCGGGATGCGTTCCGTCATGCCGTCGGTCGGTTCGAAGTGATAACAGGGGGCGTCATGTCTGATCTCCGCCATGGGCATTCCGAGGCCTCCGTGAATTCCGCGGGAAATCGGTCGGTGCCGGAGGAACCCATCGCGTTGGTCGGAATCTCCTGCCGCCTTCCGGGGGCTGCCGGACCCCGGCAGTTGTGGGACCTCCTGCGGGACGGCCGCAGCGCCGTCACCGAAACTCCCGACGACCGCCGGGGCGGTCCCGGGGGGCCCGGGGACGACGAGCCGTCCGCCCTGCGGTGGGGGGCGTTCCTGGAGGACGTGGACCGGTTCGACGCGGGGTTCTTCGGGATCGGCCCGCGCGAGGCCGCCGCGATGGATCCGCAGCAGCGCCTGGCCCTGGAACTGAGCTGGGAGGCCTTCGAGGACGCGGGAATCCGCCCGGAGACCTGGCGCTCCCAGGACACCGCCGTCTTCCTCGGCGTGGCGTCCGGCGACTACGGCCTCCTGCTCGACCGTCGGGGACCGGCCGCCCGGACCCCGCACACCGTTGCCGGCACCCAGCGCGGCATGACGGCCAACCGCGTCTCGTACGCCCTCGGCCTGCACGGCCCCAGCCTCACCGTCGACGCCGGCCAGGCGTCGTCGCTGGCCGCCGTCCACCTGGCCTGCGAGAGCCTGCGGCGCGGCGACTCCGCGCTCGCCGTGGCGGGCGGGGTGCACCTCAACCTGCTGCCCGACACGGCGCACGCGATGGCCGGGCTCGGCGCGCTCTCGCCCGACGGCCGCTGCTTCACCTTCGACGAGCGGGCGAACGGCTACGTCCGCGGCGAGGGCGGGGCGATGGTGGTGCTCAAGCCCCTGAGCCGGGCCCTCGCGGACGGGGACCCCGTGTACGGCGTCCTGCTCGGCAGCGCCCTGAACAACGACGGCGGTGGAGAAGGACTGACGGTGCCGGCCCGGGCCGGGCAGGAAGAGGTGCTGCGGCGGGCCTGCGCGAGGGCCGGTGTCGACCCCGCGCACGTCCAGTACGTCGAACTGCACGGGACGGGCACCAGGGTCGGCGACCCGGTCGAGGCCGCCGCGCTGGGCGCCGTGTTCGGCACCGCCCGGACGGCCGGCCAAAGCCCCCTGCACGTCGGCTCGGTGAAGACGAACGTCGGCCACCTGGAGGCCGCGGCGGGCGTGGTCGGCCTGGTCAAGGTGGCACTGTCGCTCCAGCACGCGACGCTGCCGCCGAGCCTCGGCTTCCGCACCCCCAACCCGCTGATCGACATGGACGCCCTGCGGCTGCGCATGGTGACGGACCGCCTGCCGTGGACCGGGGCGGACGGCACCCGCCTCGCGGGCGTCAGCTCCTTCGGTCTCGGCGGGACCAACTGCCATGTCGTGCTGTCCCAGCCGCCCGCCCCCGCCGTGGACACCCGGGCGCCGGCGGACGGCGGTTCCGGCGTGGTGCCGTGGGTCCTGTCCGGTGCCACAGCGGAGGCGCTGCGGGCCCAGGCCGACCGCCTCCGGTCGTACGTGGCCGAGGAGCCCGACGCCGAACCCGCCGACGTGGCCCTCGCGTTGGCCACCACGCGCGCGACCCGGGAGCACCGCGCGGTCGTCGTCGCGGCCGACCGCGAGGAGTTCCTCCGGGCCCTGACCGCCGCCGCCGAACCCGGCGGAGTCGACCCGGCACTGGTCCGGGGCAGCGTCGCCGAGGACGGCGAGGTGACCTTCGTCTACCCGGGCCAGGGCTCCCAATGGGACGGCATGGCAAGGGAGTTGCTTGACACCTCGGCCGTCTTCCGGGAGCGGATGGAGCAGTGCGACGCGGCGCTGCGGCCGCACGTCGACTGGTCGCTGCTCGACGTCCTGCGCGGGACGCCCGACGCCCCGCCCCTGGAACGGGTCGACGTCGTCCAGCCCGTGCTGTGGGCCATGATGCTCGCCCTGACCGAGGTGTGGGGCTCCTTCGGGGTGCGTCCCGACGCGGTGGTGGGGCACTCGCAGGGCGAGATCGCCGCCGCGTGCGTCGCGGGCGCCCTCAGCGTCGAGGACGGCGCGAGGATCGTGGCGCTGCGCAGCCGCGCGCTCGGCCGGCTGGCGGGCACCGGCGCCATGGCCACCGTCTCCCTGCCCGTGGCGCAGGTCCGCGACCGGCTCGAACGGGGCTGGGACGGGGTGGAGATCGCCGCGGTCAACGGCCCGGTGTCCACGGTGGTCTCCGGTCCGCCCGGGAGCGTCGACCGGCTGCTGGCGGAGTACGAGGCCGAGGGCGTCTGGGTGCGCGCGATCCCGGTCGACTACGCCTCGCACTCCGGCGACGTGGAGGTCCTGCGGGACGCGCTGCTGACGGAACTCGCCGGGATCACCCCGCGCCGGTCGCGGATCCCGTTCTGCTCCACCGTCACCGGTGAGATCACCGACACCACGGAGCTGGACGCCGGCTACTGGTACCGCAACCTGCGCCGGCCGGTCCGGATGGAGACCGCCACCCGGCACCTGCTGGAGGCCGGGCACCGGACGTTCGTCGAGGTCAGCCCGCACCCGGTGCTCACCGTCGCGCTCCAGCAGACCGTCGGTGCCGCGGCGGCGGTCACCGGGACGCTCCGGCGGGGCGAGGGCGGTCCGCGCCGTCTGCTGGACTCCGTCGCCCGGCTCCACGTGCGCGGTGCGCGGGTCGACTGGCGGCCCGCGCTCCGGACGGGCAGCGGGCGCCGGCTCCGGCTGCCCACCTACCCGTTCCAGCGGCAGTCGTACTGGCTCGACGGCGAGGACCGGCGCGAGACCGTGGTGGCGGACCGGCGTGGGCCCGCGGTGGCGGACCGGCGTGTGCCGTTCGGCGCGGAGACCGGGGCCCCCGCACCCGGGCCGTCGCGGCCCGGCCACGGCGAACTGACGGGCCTCGTACGGGAACACGCCGCGGCCGTGCTCGGCCACCCGGAGCCCGGGCTGGTCGACACCTCCCGCCGCTTCAAGGACCTCGGCTTCAACTCGCTGGACGCCGTCAACCTCCTGGAACGGCTGACCGCCGCCACCGGCGTCCCCCTCCCGCCCACCCTGATCTTCGACCACCCCACACCCGCCCTCCTGGCGGAGTGGCTGCGCACGGAACTCGCGGGCGAACGCACCGACACCGGCGCCGCACCCCTCCGCACCCCCCACGACGACGAGCCGATCGCGATCGTGGGGATGGGGTGCCGGTACCCGGGCGGGGTGCGGTCGCCGGAGGACCTGTGGCGGCTGGTGTCGGAGGGGCGCGACGCGATCTCCGGCCTCCCGGAGGGGCGGGGGTGGGACCTGGAGCACCTCTACGACCCCGATCCCGACGCGGGGGAAGGCGGGCGGACGTACACGCGTGGCGGGGGTTTCCTGCACGACGCGGACCTGTTCGACGCGGGGTTCTTCGGCGTTCCGCCGCGCGAGGCGGAGGCGATGGACCCGCAGCAGCGGCTGCTGCTGGAGGTGTCGTGGGAGGCGCTGGAGCGGGCGGGGATCCGTCCCGACACCCTGAAGGGCAGTGCGACCGGCGTCTTCACCGGAGTGATGACCAGCGGCTACCGGCCCGCCCCCGCCCGGGTCCCGGTGGAGTTCGAAGGACACGTCCTGACCGGCAACGAGAGCAGTGTCGCGTCCGGCCGGGTGTCCTACGTGCTGGGGCTGGAGGGCCCGGCCCTGTCGGTGGACACGGCGTGCTCGTCGTCGCTGGTGGCGCTGCACCTGGCGGTGCAGTCGCTGCGGCGGGGCGAGTGCTCGATGGCCCTGGCCGGCGGCGTCACCGTCATGGCGGCCCCGGCCACCCTCATCGAGTTCGCCCGGCACCGGGGTCTGTCCCCGGACGGCCGGTGCCGGGCCTTCGGTGAGGGGGCCGAGGGGACGGGGTTCGGTGAGGGTTGCGGCGTGCTGGTGCTGGAGCGGCTTTCCGACGCGCGGCGGGCTGGGCGCCGGGTGTTGGGGGTGCTGCGGGGTTCGGCGGTGAACCAGGACGGTGCGTCGAACGGGTTGACGGCGCCGAGTGGTCGGGCGCAGGTGCGGGTGGTGCGCGGGGCCTTGGAGGACGCGGGGTTGGCGGCGGGTGACGTCGACGCGGTGGAGGCGCACGGGACGGGCACGCGGTTGGGCGATCCGATCGAGGCGCAGGCCTTGCTGTCCGCCTACGGGGTGGAGCGCGAAGTGCCGTTGTGGCTGGGCTCGGTGAAGTCGAACATCGGTCATACGCAGGCCGCCGCGGGCGTGGCGGGTGTGATGAAGATGGTGCTGGCGATGCGGCACGGGGTGCTGCCGCGGACGTTGCACGCGGAGGTGCCGTCGTCGCATGTGGACTGGTCCTCGGGCGGGGTGGAGCTGCTGGCCGAGGCGAGGGAGTGGCCTGAGCTGGACCGGCCGCGGCGGGCGGGTGTGTCGTCCTTCGGGATCAGTGGGACGAACGCGCATGTGATCGTGGAAGGGGTCGCCGAAGAAGCAACTGCCTTTCCCGATAGCCCTGTTGATGATGTGGTGCCGTGGGTGGTGTCCGGGCGGTCGGTGGAGGCGTTGCGGGCGCAGGCCGGCCGGCTGGCGGAGCACCTGACGGAGCGCCCGGAGGTCGGAGCGGGCAGCGTCGGCTGGTCGCTGGTCGCGCAGCGCTCACTGTTCGAGCAGCGCGCCGTCGTGACGGGCGCCGACCGTGAAGAACTGCTCGCCGGACTGCGGACCCTGGCCGAGGGCGGCACGGCGGACAACGTCACCGTCACGCCCTCCACCGCACCCCCCGACGGCTCGAACAGGCTCGCGCTGCTCTTCACCGGCCAGGGCGCACAACGCCTCGGCATGGGCCGCAGTCTGCACCGGGACTTCCCCGTCTTCGCGAAGGCGTTCGACGAGGCGTGCGCGCAGTTGGACGCGCACCTGCCCGTCCCCCTGAAGGACGTCGTCTTCGGTACGGACGCCGACCTCCTGGACCGCACCCTGTACGCCCAGTCGGCCCTGTTCGCCCTGGAGACCGCGCAGTTCAGGCTCCTGGAGCACTACGGCATCAGGCCCGACCACCTGCTCGGACACTCGGTCGGCGAGGTGGCCGCCGCCCATGTCGCGGGCGTGCTCGACCTGCCGGACGCCGCGCTCATGGTGGCGACGCGGGGACGGCTGATGCAGGCCGCCCGCGGCGACGGCGCCATGATCGCCGTGGAGGCCACCGAGCAGGAGGTCCTGGCGGTCCTCGGAGAGCGCGAGGACCTGGCGGGGATCGCCGCGGTCAACGGCCCGCGGTCCGTGGTGGTCTCGGGTGATGCCGAGGTCGCCACCGAGGTCGCGGACCACTTCGCGGCGCTGGGGCGCCGGACCAGGCGGCTGCGGGTCAGCCACGCCTTCCACTCTCCCCACATGGACAGCGCGCTGGAGGAGTTCCGCACCGTTCTCGAAGGCCTGACCTTCCGCGCCCCCGTCCTCTCCGTCGTGTCCAACGTGACCGGGCGGGAGGCCACCGCCGAGCAGCTCTGCTCCCCTGACTACTGGGTGTCCCACATCCGCCGCGCCGTCCGGTTCGGCGACGGGGTCGAGCACCTCGCCGGGCTCGGCGTGGGGACCTACCTCGAACTCGGCCCCGACGGTGTCCTGACCGGTCTGGTCCCGGACTGCCTGCCGGCCGGGACCGACGCGGTCACCCTGCCGCTGCTGCGGGCCCGGCGCCCGGAGAGCGGCTCCCTGCTCACCGCGGTCGCCCAGGCCGCCTTCATCGGCCACCTGCCCGACTGGTCCCCGCTCTTCCCGGGCGGGCGGCCGGTGGAGCTGCCGACGTACGCCTTCCAGCACCGGTCCTACTGGCTGACGCAGGACACCGCCGTCGCGGACGTCGCCTCGGCGGGTCTCGAGACCGTGGGGCACCCGCTGCTGGGCGCGGCGGTCGAGCGGCCCGACGGGAGGGGCTGGGTGTTCACCGGCCGCCTGTCGCCCACGACCCACCCCTGGACGGAGGACCACGTCATCGGCGAGGAGGTGCTGCTGCCCGGTGTGGCGCTGCTCGACGTCGCCCTCGCGGCGGGCACCCGGGCCGGCTGCCGGCGGCTGGACGAACTCACCCTGGAAGCCCCGCTGTCCCTCCACCCCGACGCCCCGGCCGACCTGCGCGTGGTGCTGGACCCCGAAGAGGAGGGACGCTGGTCGCTGGCCGTGTTCTCGCGCTCCGACGACACCTGGCGGCGCCACGCCACCGGCGTGCTGGCCGCCGGGGCCGAAGGCACCGGGAGCGCGCTGACGGACTGGCCGCCGAAGGACGCGACCCCCCTCGACGTGGCCGACGCGTACCAGGCCCTGGCCGCCCGTGGCTACGACTACGGGCCGACCTTCCAGGGCCTGCGCGCCGCCTGGCGCGACGGCGACGTGCTGTACGCGGAGGTCGGGCTCCCGGCCGGCGTGGAGCCCTCCGGTTTCGGAGTGCACCCGGCCGTGCTGGACGCGGCGCTGCACCTGCTCGTCCTGGAGGGCGACCAGGCGGCCGGGCTCCGGCTGCCGTTCGCCTGGTCCGGTGCCGAACTGCACGCCACCGGTGCCACCGCGCTGCGGGTACGGCTGACGCCCACCGGCACCGACACCGTGGCCCTGGCCGTCTGCGACGCCGCCGGGGCGCCGGTCGCCACCGTCGAGGCGCTGACCCTGCGCCCCTACTCGGCGGCGGGCGGGGGCCGTACGCCGCTGTTCGCCGTGGAGTGGGTGCCCGTGCCGGACCCGGCCGCCGGCACCGCTCCGGCCGGCCCGGCCCCGGACCTGCCGACGGACCCGCCGACGGACCGCTGGGCCGTCCTCGGCACGCGCGGCCCCGACCTGCCGGGCGTGACCCGCCACGCCGACCTCACCACGCTGGCCGGTGCGGTCGAGGACCTGGAGGTGGCCGTCCTCCCGTGGACGGCGAGCGCGCCGGAGCACGCGGTGCCGTCCGCGGCCCATGACGCCGCCCGGGAGGTCCTGGGCCTGCTGAAGAGCTGGCTGGCCGAGGAGCACCGGACCTCCGCGCCCCTGGTGGTCCTCACCCGGAACGCGGTGGCCGTCGAAGCGGCCGAAGGCGTGGCGGACCTCGCCGCATCCGTGCTGTGGGGCCTGCTGCGCACCGCCCAGACCGAACACCCGGGCCGCTTCGTCCTGCTCGACGCCGACGCCGACCCGACCCCCGGGCTGGTGGCCGCCGCGCTCGCCACCGGAGAGCCTCAACTGGCCCTGCGCAACGGCACCTTGAAGGCCGCCCGGCTGGCCCGGCAGACATCCCGTGAGCTGCTCGCACCCCCGGAGGGCGCGCCGGCCTGGCGGATGGAACCGGGCGCCAGCGGCTCCCTCGACGCGCTGTCCCTCCAGCCCCGCCCCGAGGCGCTCGCCCCCCTGTTGCCGGGCGAGGTGCGCGTCGCCGTCCGCGCCGCGGGCCTCAACTTCCGTGACGCGCTGAACGCCCTGGGGCTCTACCCCGGCGACGCGGGCCCGCTCGGCATCGAGGGGGCGGGCGTGGTCACCGAGGTCGGTCCCGGAGTGACCGGGTTCGCGCCCGGCGACCGGGTCATGGGCCTGCTGCCCGGCGCGTTCGGACCGGTGGTCGCCACCGACAGCAGGATGCTCGTCACCGTCCCGGATGGCTGGACCTTCGCCCAGGCGGCGGCCGTTCCCGTCGTCTTCCTGACCGCCTACTACGCGCTGACCGACCTGGCCGCCCTGGCCCCGGGCCAGTCGCTGCTGGTCCACGCGGCGGCGGGCGGCGTCGGCATGGCCGCGGTCCAGCTCGCCCACCACCTCGGCGCGCGGGTCTTCGGCACCGCGAGCCCCGGCAAGTGGGACACGCTGCGCTCGATGGGCCTGCCGGACGAGCGCATCGCCTCGTCCCGGGACCTCCTCTTCGAGCAGGGCTTCCGCCGGGTGCTCGGCGAGGACGGCGGCTTCGACGTCGTCCTCAACGCGCTGGCCCACGAGTACGTGGACGCCTCGCTGCGCCTGCTGCGCCCCGGCGGCCGGTTCCTGGAGATGGGCAAGACCGACGTCAGGGACCCCGCGTCCCTCCCCGACGTCTCCTACCAGGCGTTCGACCTCATGGTGGTCGACGCGGACCGCATCCAGGAGATGCTCACCGAGCTCGTGCGCCTCTTCGAGGCCGGCGCGCTCACCCACCTCCCGCTCACCGTCCGGGACGTCCGCCGGGGCAGGGAGGCCTTCCGCCACATCAGCCAGGGCCGCCACACCGGCAAGAACGTGCTCACCCTTCCGGTGTCGTTGGATCCGGAGGGGGCGGTGCTGGTGGTCGGTGGGACGGGGGTGCTGGGGGCGTTGCTGGCGCGTCATCTGGTGGTGGCGTGCGGGGTGCGGCACCTGGTGCTGGTGAGTCGTCGGGGTGTGGAGGCGCCCGGGGCGGCGACACTGCGGGACGAGCTGTTGGAGTTGGGCGCGCGCACTGTGGTGGTGCGGGCGTGTGACGCGGCCGACCGGGTGGCGTTGGGGGTGCTGGTCGACGAGGTGGTGGCCCAGCGGCCGCTGACGGGTGTGTTCCACGTGGCGGGGGTGCTGAGGGACGGGGTGCTGGTGTCGCTGGGTGCGGAGGCGCTGGGGGAGGTGTTGCGGTCGAAGGTGGACGGTGCGTGGGCGTTGCACGAGGTGACGCGGGAGCGGTGCCCCGGGCTGGCGGCCTTCGTGCTGTACTCCTCGGTGTCGGGCCTGGTGGGCACCGCGGGCCAGGCGAACTACGCGGCGGCGAACACCTTCCTGGACGCGCTGGCGCAGGAGCGGTCGGCCCGGGGGCTGCCGGGTCTCTCGCTGGCGTGGGGGCTGTGGGAGCAGGAGTCCGGCATGACCGCCGGCCTCGACGACACGGCCTTCCAGCGCTTCGAGCGGTACGGCATCGGAAAGATCCCCTCCGAACAGGGCATGGCGCTGTTCGACGAGGCGCGGCAGGGAAGCGAGCCGGCCGTGGCACCGCTGGTGCTCGACCCGGCGCGACTGCACGCGAGGGCCGCCGTGGCCGACCTGCCACCGCTGCTGCGCGGCCTCGTCTCCGCCCCGGCCCGGCGTACGGCGGCCCCGGCCGCGGCACCGAGGACGGCGGGCGCCTCCACCTGGACCGACCGGATCGCGGGGGCGGCCGGAGGACGCGGCCTCGACGTCGTGACGGAGCTCCTGTGCCAGGAGATCGCCGACGTCCTCGGCCACCCGGGGCCCGGAGCCATCGACACCGGCGCGGAGTTCCGGGGGCTCGGCCTCGACTCCCTCACCCTCGTCGAACTGCGCAACCGGCTCAACGCGGCCACCGGGCTCAGGCTCCCCGTCAACGTGCTGTTCGACCAGCCCACACCGGACGAACTGGCCGCCCACCTCCTGGCGGCCCTCGAACCCGGGCAACCGGACCCGGTCTCGCGCATCCTCGCCGACGCCGACCGGATGGAGGAGGCGTTGAAGCTCTTCGCCGGCGAGCGCGAGGACCGCACCAGGGTCACCACCCGACTGACGCAGATCCTTCGCGCCTGGCAGCGGGAGCAGGACGAACCCGCCGAATCCGCCGACGACCTCGACCACGTGACCGACGACGAACTCTTCGACGCGCTCGACAACGAACTGTCGCGCTGAGGTAAGGGAAAGGTGAGCCCCATGTCCAACGAAGCCAAGCTCCGCGACTACCTCAAGCGCGCCACGGCGGACCTGCGCGAGGCACGACAGCAGGCCAGGGAACTGGAGGAGAAGGCCCACGAACCCATCGCGATCGTGGGCATGGGGTGCCGCTACCCGGGCGGGGTGAGCTCGCCGGAGGACCTGTGGCAGCTGCTGTCGGAGGGGCGCGACGCGATCTCCGGCTTCCCCGAGGGACGGGGATGGAACCTGGACGGCTCCGGCGCCCCGACCCGGGAGCAGGACGCGCGGGGACCCGGCTCGATCCCCACCCGGAGCGGCGGGTTCCTGCACGACGCGGACCTGTTCGACGCGGGGTTCTTCGGTGTCTCGCCGCTCGAGGCCGAGGCGATGGACCCGCAGCAGCGGCTGCTGCTGGAGGTGTCCTGGGAGGCGCTGGAGCGGGCGGGGATCCGTCCCGACACCCTGAAGGGCAGTGCGACCGGTGTCTTCACCGGGCTGATCTCCGGGGAGTACGTCTCCCGGCTGTCCTCCGTCCCCGCCGAGGCCGAGGGCTACGCCGGTACGGGGAACACGGCCAGTGTCGCGTCCGGCCGGGTGGCCTATGTGCTGGGGCTGGAGGGCCCGGCCGTGTCGGTGGACACGGCGTGCTCGTCGTCGCTGGTGGCGCTGCACCTGGCGGTGCAGTCGCTGCGGCGGGGCGAGTGCGCGATGGCGCTGGCCGGCGGTGTCACCGTCATGGCGGGCCCGTCCACGCTCGTCGAACTCGGCAAACAGGGCGGTCTTTCCCCGGACGGCCGGTGCCGGGCGTTCGGCGAGGGGGCCGACGGCACGGGGTTCGGTGAGGGTTGCGGCGTGCTGGTGCTGGAGCGGCTTTCCGACGCGCGGCGGGCTGGGCGCCGGGTGTTGGGGGTGCTGCGGGGTTCGGCGGTGAACCAGGACGGTGCGTCGAACGGGTTGACGGCGCCGAGCGGTCGGGCGCAGGTGCGGGTGGTGCGCGGGGCCTTGGAGGACGCGGGGTTGTCGGCGGGTGACGTCGACGCGGTGGAGGCGCACGGGACGGGGACGCGGCTGGGGGACCCGATCGAGGCGCAGGCCTTGCTGTCCGCCTATGGGGCGGGGCGTGAAGTGCCTTTGTGGCTGGGGTCGGTGAAGTCGAACATCGGTCATACGCAGGCCGCCGCGGGTGTGGCGGGTGTGATGAAGATGGTGCTGGCGATGCGGCACGGGGTGTTGCCGCGGACGTTGCACGCGGAGGTGCCGTCGTCGCATGTGGACTGGTCCTCGGGCGGGGTGGAGCTGCTGAGCGAGGCGCGGGAGTGGCCTGAGGTGGGTCGGCCGCGGCGGGCGGGTGTGTCGTCGTTCGGGATCAGTGGGACGAACGCGCATGTGATCGTCGAAGGGGTCGCCGAAGAGCTAACAGCCCCTGTTGAGGGTCCGGGTGTGGTGCCGTGGGTGGTGTCCGGCCGGTCGGTGGAGGCGTTGCGGGCGCAGGCGGGCCGGCTGGCGGAGCACCTGACGGAGCGCCCGGAGGTCGGCGCGGGCAGCGTCGGCTGGTCGCTGGTCGCGCAGCGCTCGCTGTTCGAGCAGCGCGCCGTCGTGACGGGCGCCGACCGTGAAGAGCTGCTCGCGGGGCTGCGCGTCCTGGCCGAGGGCGGCACGGCGGACAACGTCACCGTCACGCCCTCCACCACACCCCCCGACGGTCGGCGCGGCACCGTCTTCGTCTTCCCCGGCCAGGGCTCCCAGTGGGCCGGCATGGCACGGGAACTGCTCGCCGGGTCACCGGCGTTCGAGGAACAGCTCCGCGCCTGCGACCAGGCCCTGACCCCGTACGTCGACTGGTCCCTGCTCGACGTGCTGAACGGCCGTGACGGCGCACCCCCGCTGCACCGGGTCGACGTCGTCCAGCCGGCCCTCTGGGCCGTGATGATCGGACTGGCCGCGGTCTGGCGCTCCCTGGGCGTGCGCCCCGACGCGGTGGTGGGCCACTCCCAGGGCGAGATCGCCGCCGCCCACGTCGCGGGAGCGCTGTCCCTGGACGACTCGGCCAAGATCGTCGCCATCCGCAGCCGGGCCCTGCTGCGCCTGGCGGGCACCGGTGGCATGGTCTCCGTCGCCGCCCCCGTCGAGGACGTGCGCGCACTGCTGGCCACCGTCGACGGCCATGCCGAGATCGCCGCGGTCAACGGCCCCTCCTCGACCGTGGTCTCGGGCGGCCCCGAGGCCCTCGACCGGCTCACGGCCCGCTGCGAGGCGCGCGGGATCGTGAGCCGCCGCATCGACGTCGACTACGCCTCCCACTCCGCGAGCGTCGAGCCGCTGCGTGAGCAGCTCCTGGCGGAGCTGGCCGGCATCACCCCCACGACCTGCGACACCGCCTTCTACTCCAGCGTCACCGCGACCGCCCTCGACACCACGCGGCTGGACGCCGACTACTGGTACGAGAACCTCCGGCGGCCGATCCGGTTCCAGGAGGCCGTCCAGGCCGCGGCCGACGGCGGCCACGGGTTCGTCGTGGAATCCAGCCCGCACCCCGTCCTGACCGCCGGCATCGAGGAGACCCTCGGCGGCGAGCGGGTCGTCGTGGGCTCCCTGCGCCGTGACCACGGGGCCGTCCGGCAGATCCTCACGAACGCGGCCCGCCTCCACACCGGCGGACTGCCCGTCGACTGGTCCCCGCTCTTCCCGGGCGCGCGGCCGGTGGAGCTGCCGACGTACGCCTTCCAGCGCCGGTCCTACTGGCTGAAGGAGGACACCGCCGTCGCGGACGTGGCCTCCGCGGGTCTCGAAACGGTGGGGCACCCGCTGCTGGGCGCGGCGGTCGAGCGGCCCGACGGGAACGGCTGGGTGCTCACGGGCCGGCTCTCGCCCACGACCCACCCCTGGGCCGCGGACGTTCCGCACGCCGTGCTGCTCGAACTGGCGCTGGCCGCGGCCGACCGGGCCGGGTGCGACCGGCTGGAGCGGCTGACCGTCGAGACGCCCCTGAGCCTCGGACGGACCGCGACCGACGTGCAGGTCGTGGTCGAGGCGCTGGGCCGCGGCCGCTGCTCCCTCGCCGTCTTCTCGCGGGCTTCCGGAACCTGGATCCGGCACGCCACCGGGGAACTGACCGAGACCCCGGTCGACGCCGGGCCGGCCGCCACGGGCCCGGACCACGACGTCCTCCGGGCGGATGTGGAACTCCCGTCCCACACCGACCCCGTGGGGTACGGCGTGCACCCGGTGCTGCTGGCCGCCGCACTGCGACCGTTCGCCGGAACCGGTGCGCCCCGCACCTGGTCCGGCGTCGAGCTGTACGCCACCGGGGCCACCGCGCTGCACGTGTCGCTGACGCCCACGGGAGCCGGCACCGCGCGGGTGTTCGCGGTGGACGCGATGGGCGAACCGGTGCTGAGCATCGGTGAAGTGACGATGAGTCAGCAAACCGAGGGCGGGGTCGAGGCCGAGGTTCACGACGACCTGTTCCACCTGGACTGGACCGCACTCGGCGGCCACGCCGTCCGGCCCTCCTCCGAAGACTCCTGGGGCGTGCTCGGCTCCGCCGACGGGCTCGCTCTCCCTGGTGCCGTGGCGTACCCCGACCCGGCCGCCCTGGCCCGGGCCGCCGAGGTGCCCGGCACGGTGATCCTCCCTTGCCTGGACGCGGAGGGCGACGGGCGGGACGTGCCCGGCGCGGCCCGCGCCGTCGCCCAGCGCGTACTGGAGGTGCTGCAGGACTGGCTGGCCGAGGGGCGGTTGGCCCGCTCACGCCTCGTCGTCCTCACCCGCGGGGCCGTCGCCACCGCCCCCGACGAGGGCGTGAGCGCGCTGCCGGCCTCGGTCCTGTGGGGTCTGCTGCGCTCCGCCCAGACCGAACACCCGGACCGCTTCGTCCTCCTGGACGTCGACACCGACCCGGACCGCGGCGTCCTGGCCGCGGCCCTCGCGACCGGCGAGCCGCAACTCGCCCTGCGCGACGGCACCCTGCTCGCCCCCCGACTCACCCGGACGGCACCGGCCGAGCTCCGGGCCCCGGTGCCGTTGGACCCGGAGGGGGCGGTGCTGCTGGTGGGCGGTACGGGGGTGTTGGGGGCATTGCTGGCGCGTCATCTGGTGGTGGCGTGCGGGGTGCGGCACCTGGTGCTGGTGGGCCGTCGGGGCGTGGAGGCGCCCGGGGCGGCGACACTGCGGGACGAGCTGTTGGAGTTGGGCGCGCGCACTGTGGAGGTGCGGGCGTGTGACGCGGCCGACCGGGTGGCGTTGGGGGTGCTGGTCGACGAGGTGGTGGCCCAGCGGCCGCTGACGGGCGTGTTCCACCTGGCGGGTGTGCTGCGCGACGGGGTGCTGGTGTCGCTGGGTGCGGAGGCGCTGGGGGAGGTGCTGCGGTCGAAGGTGGACGGCGCGTGGGCGTTGCACGAGGTGACACGGGAGCGGTGCCCCGGGCTGGCAGCGTTCGTCGTGTACTCCTCGGTGTCGGGCCTGATCGGCGGTGCCGGTCAGGCGAACTACGCGGCGGCGAACACGTTCCTGGACGCGCTGGCGCAGGAGCGGTCGGCCCTGGGGCTGCCGGGCCTCTCGCTCGCGTGGGGCTTGTGGGAGCAGGAGTCCGGCATGACCGCCGGCCTCGACGAGGGCGACCTCGGCCGCATCCGGCGCTCCGGCGTCCTGCCGCTGCCCACGCCGCGGGCCCTCGCCCTCCTCGACCTCGCGATCCGCGCCCGCCGGCCCGTGGTGGCTCCCGTCCGCCTGGACACTGTCGGCCTGCGCGAGCGCTCCGCCGGGCCGGTGCCCTCCGTCCTGCGCCGACTGGTACGCCGCCCGCGCCGGATCGCGGCCACCGGTGCCGAGTCGTTCTCCCTGGCCGGCCTGCTGTCCGGCGGCCGGGAGGACGAGCGGGGCCGCCGTCTGCTCGACCGACTGCGCGACCAGCTGCTCGAACACCCCGAGGTCTCCCACGCGATCCCCGTCCTGGTGCGGGCCGAAGATCCCGCGGAGCAGGAGCAGGAGCAGGAGCAGGAGCGGACGACGGCCCGGGCCGAGACCAGGCTCGTGGCCTACGTCCTGCCCGGCCCGTCCCCGAAGGTGCTCCAGGAGCTCCGCGACCGCCTGCCGGCCCACCTCGCCCCCGTCGAGATCCTCGGCGCCGACGAGCCGCACGCCCGGGAGGCGGTCCTCTGCGGGCTCTTCGCCGAACTGCTCGGCCTCACCCGGGTGGCACCCGGCGACAGCTTCTTCGACATCGGCGGCCAGTCCCTGCTCGCCACCCGCCTGATCAGCCGCGTCCGCGGTGTCCTCGACGCCGAGATCCAGCCCGGCGAGCTGTTCGAGCACCCGAGCCCGGGCGCCCTGGCACTCCGTCTCGGTCACGGAACCGGGGAGCGGCGCATCCGCCTCGCGCCCGTCTCCCGACCGGACGTCCTTCCCCTCTCCTTCGCGCAGCAACGCCTCTGGTTCCAGCACAAGTTGGAGGGCCCGTCGGCGACGTACAACGTGCCGCTCGCGCTGTGGATGTCGGGGGAGCCGGACCCGGTGGCGCTGGCGGCCGCGCTGAACGACGTGGTGGGCCGGCACGAGTCGCTGCGGACGGTGTTCGAGGAGGTGGACGGCGAGCCGTGCCAGCGGGTGCTGGCCGAATTCCGCGTGCCCCTGGAGGCACGGAGGGTCGAAACCGCCAACCTGCGCGGGGAGTTGGACGAGTCTGCCCGGTACGCCTTCGACCTGGCGACCGAAGTGCCCATCCGGTCCTGGCTGTTCAGCACCGGCCCGACCGAACACGTCCTGCTCGTCGTGCTGCACCACATCGCGGGCGACGGGTGGTCCATGGTGCCGCTGGCCCGCGACCTGGCCGAGGCCTACGCGGCCCGGCTGGAGGGTGCGGCGCCGGGGTGGGAGCCGCTGCCGGTGCAGTACGCGGACTACACCCTCTGGCAGCGGGACCTCCTGGGTGGGGCGGACGATCCCGACAGCCTCTTCGGCCGCCAAGTGGACTACTGGCGCGAGGAGTTGGCCGACCTCCCGACGGAGGTGAGCGCCCCCGCCGACCGGGCGCGGCCCGCCGTGGCCTCGTACGCCGGAGACGTGACCCCCTTCGCGCTCGACCCGGACCTGCACCGCGCGCTGAGCGAACTGGCCCGCGCCCACGACGCCACCGTCTTCATGGTCCTGCAAGCCGCTCTCGCCGCCCTGCTGACCCGGCTCGGCGCCGGCACCGACATCCCGCTCGGCAGCGGCATCGCCGGCCGGACCGACGAGGCGCTCGACCGGCTGGTGGGCTTCTTCGTCAACATGCTGGTCCTGCGCACGGACACCTCGGGCGACCCGTCGTTCGCCGAACTCGTCACCCGGGTACGGGAGACCAGCCTCGCCGCCTACGCCCACCAGGACGTCCCCTTCGAGTCCCTGGTGGAGGAGATCAACCCGCACCGTTCGACCGCCCACCACCCGCTGTTCCAGGTGGCCCTGACCCTGCAGAACAACGAGCAGGCCCGGTTCCGGATGCCCGGACTCGACGTCCGCCCGGAACTCGTCGGCACCGGGACCTCCCGCTTCGACCTCTTCTTCAGCCTGACGGAGAGCCACGGCGCGAACGGCGAACCCGCCGGCATCGACGCGTACGTCGAGTACGCCACGGAGCTCTTCGACGCCTCCACCGTCGACGCCCTGATCCACCGGTGGACCGCGTTCATGCGCGCCCTGCTCCACGACCCCGCGGCCCCCATCGGCGCGGCGGACATCCTCACCCCGCGGGAGCACGCGCGGATCACCGGGTGGAATGCCGGCCCCACCCGCGACACCACTGGGTCGAGCCTGCCGGCGTTGTTCGCCGCCCAGGCCGCCCGCACCCCCGACGCGACGGCCCTGGTCTGCGAGGACGTCGAACTGACCTACCGGGAACTGGACGCCCGCGCCAACCGGATCGCCCACTGGCTGCGCGCCCGGGGCATCGGCGCCGAGCAGCACGTGGCCGTCCTCTACGAGCGCTCGCCCGAGCAGATCGCGGCCGTCCTCGGCGTCCTCAAGGCGGGCGCCGCCTACGTCCCCCTCGACCCCGAGTACCTCGCCGAGCGGGTCGGCCACATCCTGGCCGACGCCGCCCCGGAGCTGATCCTGACCACCCGGGCGCTCGCCGACACGATCGGCACCCTGCACGACGGCACCGAGACCGTGGCCACCGACGACCCAGGGACGGCCGCCGCCCTGGCCGGCTGCCCCGACCACGACCCGGAGCCCGCCGCACCGCCGCACCCCGGCCACCCGGCCTACGTCATCCACACCTCCGGCTCCACCGGCGTGCCCAAGGGCGTCGTCGTCACCCACCAGGGCCTCGGGAGCCTGGCGAGCACCCTGCTGCGACAGTGCGCGGTCACCCCCGACTCCCGGGTGCTCCAGCTGTCGTCGCCCGGCTTCGACGCGGCCGTCCTCGAACTGACCATGGCCTTCGCGGCCGGCGCTGCCCTCGTCCTGGGCGGCCGGGACCGCCTCGTCGGCGCCGAACTGGCCGACGTCCTGGCCGACCGCCGGATCACCCACGCGCTCGTCCCGCCGTCCGTGCTCGGCACCCTGCCGGCCGGATCCGCCGAGGCGCTCACCGGGTTCCGCACCCTGATCGTGGGAGCCGAGGCGTGCGGCGCCGACCTGGTGCGGACCTGGTCGCCGGGACGCCGCATGGTCAACGCCTACGGCCCGACCGAGTCCACGGTCGTCGCGGCCATCAGCGAGCCGCTCACCGGCGGTGACGTACCGATCGGACGCCCCGTCGACAACACCCGGGTCCGGGTCCTGGACGAACGCCTGCGGCCGGTGCCGCCGGGCGTGCCCGGCGAGCTGTACCTGGCGGGCGCGGGCCTGGCCCGCGGCTACCTCGACCGGCCCGGGCTCAGCGCCCAGCGCTTCGTGGCCGATCCGTTCGGCCCGGCCGGCACCCGCATGTACCGCACGGGCGACGTCGTGCGCTGGACGGCGGAGGGGCAACTCGAGTACCTGGGCCGGGCCGACCAGCAGGTCAAGGTCCGCGGCTTCCGGATCGAACCCGGCGAGATCGAGGCCGTCCTGCGCGAGCAGTCCGGCGTCGCCCAGGCCGTGGTGGTGGTCCGCGAGGACCGCGAGGGCGACCCGCGGCTCGTCGCGTACATCGTGCCCGAGGGCGAGGGCGCCGAGGACGACCAGGTGGACGAGTGGCGCGAGATCTACGACGACGTCTACGGCGGCGCCGGGGCGGAGACGCCCGGGTTCGGCCAGGACTTCACCGGCTGGAACAGCTCCTACACCGGTGAGCCGATCCCGCTCGACGAGATGCGCGACTGGCGCGACGCCGCGGTGCGGCGCATCACGGAACGCCCGCCCCGGCGCGTCCTGGAGATCGGCGTGGGCTCCGGCCTGCTCTTCGGCCCGCTGGCCCCCCGGGCCGAGACCTACTGGGCGACGGACTTCTCCGCGCCCGTGATCGAACGCCTCACCGCCCAGTGCGAGACGGCCGGACTCGCCGACCGGGTACGGCTGCTGTGCCGGCCCGCCGACGTCGTGGACGACATCCCGGCCGAGTACTTCGACACCGTCGTCCTCAACTCGATCATCCAGTACTTCCCCGACGCCGACTACCTGGCCCGGGTCCTGGACGGCGCGCTCGGCCGGCTCGCCCCCGGCGGGCGCATCGTCGTGGGCGACGTCCGCCACCGCGGCTCGCTGCGCGCCTTCCAGACCGGGATCCACCTCGGCCACGCGGCGGAGGACGGCACCGGCGAGCAGCTCAGGGCGGCCGTGGAACACGCGGTGATCATGGAGAAGGAACTGGTCATCGACCCGGACTTCTTCACCGTCTGGGCGCGGCGCCACCCCGAGGCGGTGGCCGGCGTCGACATCCGGCTCAAGCGCGGCGCCCACCACAACGAGCTGACCAGGCACCGCTACGAGGTCGTCCTGCACAAGGCGGACGGGACCGCCCGGGCCGAGTCCCTCGCGAACGTGCCGGAACTCGTCTGGGGCCGCGATCTCACGAGCCTCCAGGACCTGGCGGGCCTGGACGCCCTCACCTCCGGGGCCGGGCCGGTCCGGGTCACCGGCCTCGTCAACAGCCGGCTGACCGGAGAGGTCGCGGCGGCGGAGGAACTCGCGCACGAGGCGTCGCCGCAGCGGCTCCGCGCCCGGCTGAGCACGGGGCGGGCCGACGGGCACACGCCCGAGGCCGTCGACCCCGAGGCCCTGCACGAGTGGGGCGAGCGGCACGGCTGCCAGGTGCTGACCACCTGGGCGCCCGGCGCGCCGGACGCCCTCGACGCCGTACTCGTTCCCGGCGGGCGCGCGGACGCCGTCTACACGGACGTGCACCGACCGGCGTACACCCAGGACAAGCCCCTGTCGGCCCTGGTGAACAACCCCCTGGGCTCCCGGACGACCGGACGCGTCCTGGCCGGGCTGCGGGACGCCCTGCGGCAACGGCTGCCCGAGTACATGGTGCCGTCCGCCGTCATCGCTCTCGACGCGCTGCCGCTCACCTCCAGCGGCAAGCTCGACCGGCGGGCCCTCCCGGCTCCCGACTACGCGTCGCGGTCGGCACGCGGGCCCCGTACACCGCGGGAGGAGATCCTCTGCGGCCTGTTCGCGGAGGTGCTGGGAGTCGACCGGGCCGGGATCGACGACGACTTCTTCGACCTGGGCGGGCATTCGCTGCTGGCGACGCGGCTGGTGAGCCGGGTGCGGTCGGTGCTGGGCGTGGAACTGCCGTTGCGCGCGGTGTTCGAGACTCCGACGGTGGCCGGGCTGGTCGAGCGGTTGTCCTCCGGCGGTGCGGTGCGGCCGGAGCTGGTGGCGGGGGAGCGGCCGGAGCGGTTGCCGCTGTCGTTCGCCCAGCAGCGGCTGTGGTTCCTGCACCGGCTGGAGGGTCCGTCGGCGACGTACAACATGCCGCTCGCGCTGCGGTTGTCGGGTGTGCTGGACCGGGGTGCGTTGGCCGCCGCGCTGGACGACGTGGTGGGCCGGCACGAGTCGCTGCGGACGGTGTTCGCGGAGGTGGACGGCGCGTCGTACCAGCGGGTGCTGACCGGCGTGCGGGTGCCGTTCGAGGTGTCCGAGGTCGAACCCGCAGCTCTGGATGCGGCGTTGGCGGGCGCGGCGCGGTACGCCTTCGACCTGGCGGCCGAAGTGCCCATCCGGTCCTGGCTGTTCGGTACCGGCCCGTTGGAGCACGTCCTGCTCGTGGTGCTGCACCACATCGCGGGCGACGGGTGGTCCATGGTGCCGCTGGCCCGTGATCTGGCCGAGGCCTATGCGGCCCGGCTGGAGGGTGCGGCGCCGGGGTGGGAGCCGCTGCCGGTGCAGTACGCGGACTACACGCTGTGGCAGCGCGAGCTGCTGGACGGTGTACGGGAGGATGAACTCGCGTATTGGCGCGGTCAGTTGGCTGGCCTGCCGGAGGAGGTGAGTCCGCCCGCCGACCGGGCTCGGCCGGCCCTGGCCTCGTACGCGGGAGAGACGGCGTTGTTCGGGCTGAGCCCGGCTCTGCACCGTGCCGTCGGCGAGGTGGCGCGGGCCCATGACGCCACGGTGTTCGTGGTGCTCCAGGCGGCCTTGGCGGTGTTGCTGTCCCGTCTGGGTGCGGGGGAGGACGTCCCCATCGGTTCGCCGGTGGCGGGGCGTTCGGACGAGGCGCTGGACGATCTGGTCGGGTTCTTCGTGAACACGTTGGTGCTGCGGACGGACGTGTCGGGAGAGCCCTCGTTCGCCGAGCTGGTCGGTCGGGTGCGCGAGGCCGGTCTGGGCGCCCTGGCGCACCAGGACGTGCCGTTCGAGTACCTGGTGGAGGAGTTGAATCCCCGGCGGTCGGCGGCGCGGCATCCGCTGTTCCAGGTGATGCTGGCCTTGCAGAACACCGAGCAGGCCCGCTTCGAGCTGCCGGGTCTGGAGGTTGTGGCGGAGCCGGTGGGCACGGGCGTGTCCCGGGTCGACCTCACCCTCAGCCTCGCCGAGGACCCTGACGGCGGGATGCGCGGGGTCGCCGAGTTCGCGACGGACCTCTTCGACCGGTCCACCGTCGAGGTGCTCCTCGACCGCTGGGTGCGGTTGCTGGAGGGGCTGACCGCGCGGCCGGAACTGCCGGTGGCCCAGGTCGACATCCTCACCCCCGAGGAGCGCCGGCAGCTGCTGCCGGGCCGGAACGACACGGACCTGCCCGCGCGCAGCCTGGTCACGGCGTTCCGGGCGCAGGTCGAGCGGGTCCCCGACGCCGTCGCGGTCGTCGCCGACGGCGCCCGGCTCACGTACGCCCAGCTCGACGAGCGGGCCGACCGCCTCGCCCACGAGCTGATCGGCCGTGGGGTCGGCGCGGAACGCCTGGTGGCCATCGCAATGCCGCGGTCGATCGGCTTCGTGGTCGCGGTGCTGGCCGTGGTCAAGGCCGGCGGAATGTACCTGTCGCTCGACGCGCGCTACCCGGAGAGCCAGGTCCGCAGGATGTGGGCGGACAACGACGTCAACCTGCTGCTGGCCGACTCGCCGACCCGCGTCCCGGCCTTCGTGCCCGGGGACCAGGTGCTGCTCGTCCAGGACGACGCCGCACACGTCCCGTCCACGTCCCCGTCCGCCCCGTCCGCCGGCGACCGCGGCGGGGCCCCCGACCCCGACCAGCTGGCCTGCGTCATCTACACGTCCGGATCCACCGGCACCCCGAAGGGCATCGGGCTCACCCACGCCGACATCACCTCCCTGGCCGACGACCCCGTGGTCGGCGGGTACCCCGGACGGGTGCTCCTCCACTCGCCGACCGCCTGGGACGCCCTGCCGTTCGAGCTGTGGATGCCCCTCCTGCTCGGCGGCCGGGTCGTCATCGCCCCCGACGTGCCGCTCGACGGACCGCATCTGCGCGACATCGTCCGCGACCACGGCATCACCTCCATGTGGATCACCGCGGGACTGTTCAAGGCGATGGCCGAGGACCACCCCGACTGCTTCGCGTCCATGCGCCAGGTCTTCACCGGCGGCGAGGTCGTCCCGCAGGGCCCGGTGCGGCGCGTCATGGCGGCCTGCCCGGACCTCACCGTGGTCAACGGCTACGGACCGGGTGAGACCACCACCTTCGCCACCCTGCACGCGATGGTGCCCGGCCACGACCCCGAGCCGTCCCTGCCGATCGGCCGGCCGGTCACCGGCAAGCAGGTGTACGTCCTCGACGAGCGCCTCGGCCTGGTGCCGCCCGGCGTGGTGGGCGAGCTGTACGTCGCCGGCACCGGTATGGCGCGCGGGTACCTGGGGCAGCCGGGGCTCAGCGCCCAGCGCTTCGTGGCGGACCCGTACGGCCCGGCCGGCACCCGCATGTACCGCACGGGCGACCTCGCCCGCTGGAACCGGGACGGCCTGCTGGAGTTCGCCGGCCGGGCCGACCACCAGGTCAAGATCCGGGGCTTCCGGATCGAACCGGGCGAGGTCGAGTCGGGGCTGCGGCGCTGCGCCGGAGTGGCGCACGCCACCGTCGTCGTCCACACCGTCCGGGAGGGCGATGTCCGTCTGGTCGCCTACGTGGTGACCGAGCCCGGCACCGGGTTCGACCCGTCCGCGATCGCCGGGGAACTGCGCGGGCGGCTCCCGGAGTACATGGTCCCCGCCCTGGTCACGGCCGTCCCCGCCATACCCCTGACGCCGAACGGGAAGGTGGACCGGGCCGCGTTGCCGGCGCCCGACTTCGGCGCCCTGGTGTCGGAGGGCGGCCGGGGGCCCCGTTCAGCGCGTGAGGCGGCGCTGTGCGAGGTGTTCGCGGAGGTGCTGGGAGTCGAACGGGTCGGGATCGACGACGACTTCTTCGACCTGGGCGGCCATTCGCTGCTGGTGATGCGGTTGATGGGCCGTGTCCGTGAACGGCTGGCTGCGGAGCTGCCGCTGCGTGCGGTGTTCGAGTCGCCGACGGTGGCGGGGCTGGTCGAGCGGCTGGCTTCGGGTGCGGTGGCGCGGCCGGAGCTGGTGGCGGGGGTGCGGCCGGAGCGGTTGCCGTTGTCGTTCGCTCAGCAGCGGTTGTGGTTCCTGCACCGGTTGGAGGGGCCGTCGGCGACGTACAACATGCCCTTGGGGCTGCGGTTGTCGGGCGTGCTGGACCGGGGTGCGTTGGCGGCCGCGTTGGATGACGTGGTGGGCCGGCACGAGTCGCTGCGGACGGTGTTCGCGGAGGTGGACGGCGAGCCGTGCCAGCGGGTGCTGACCGGCGTGCGGGTGCCGTTCGAGGTGTCCGAGGTCGAACCCGGCGGTCTGGGTGGGGCGTTGGCGGGTGCGGCGCGGTACGCCTTCGACCTTTCGGTTGAACTGCCCATTCGGACATGGCTGTTCAGTACCGGACAGTCGGAGCACGTCCTGCTCATCGTGCTGCACCACATCGCGGGTGACGGCTGGTCCATGGCGCCGCTGGCCCGTGATCTGGCCGAGGCGTACACGGCCCGGCTGGAGGGTGCGGCGCCGGGGTGGGAGCCGCTGCCGGTGCAGTACGCGGACTACACGCTGTGGCAGCGCGAGGTCCTGGACGACGTTCTCGACGGCCAGATCGCCTACTGGCGCGGCCAGTTGGAGGAGCTCCCGCAGGAGGTGAGCCTGGCCGCCGACCGCGTGCGGCCGGCAGTCGCCTCGTACACGGGTGACGTGACCACCTTCGCCCTCGACCCGGACCTGCACCGCGCACTGGGCGAGCTCGCGCGGTCGTCGAACGCCACGTTGTTCATGGTGTTGCAGGCGGGTCTCGCCGTGTTGCTGTCCCGTCTGGGTGCGGGGGAGGACGTCCCCATCGGTTCGCCGGTGGCGGGGCGTTCGGACGAGGCGCTGGACGATCTGGTCGGGTTCTTCGTGAACACGTTGGTGCTGCGGACGGATGTGTCGGGTGATCCGTCGTTCGCCGAGTTGGTGGGTCGGGTGCGTGAGGCGGGTCTGGGTGCGCTGGCGCATCAGGATGTGCCGTTCGAGTACCTGGTGGAGGAGTTGAATCCCCGGCGGTCGGCGGCGCGGCATCCGTTGTTCCAGGTGATGCTGGCGTTGCAGAACACCGAGCAGGCCCGCTTCGAGCTGCCGGGTCTGGAGGTGGTGGCGGAGCCGGTGGGCACGGGCGTGTCCCGGATGGACCTCACGCTCAGCCTCGCCGAGGAGCCCGGCGGCGGGATGCGGGGAATCGCCGAGTTCGCGACGGACCTGTTCGACCGGTCCACCGTCGAGCTGTTCCTCGACCGGTGGGTGCGCTTGTTGCAGGGGCTGGCGGCGCGGCCGGAACTGTCGGTCGGCCAGGCCGACATCCTCACCCCCGAGGAGCGGCACCAGCTGCTGTGGGGCTGGAACGACACCGGCCGGGACGTGCCGGCGACGACCGTGCCGGAGCTGTTCGCCGCGCAGGCGGCCCGGACGCCCGAGGCCACGGCCCTGGTCGCCGGGGCCGAAAGGCTGAGCTACGCGCAGCTGAACGCCCGGGCCAACCGGATCGCCCACTGGCTCCTCGCCCAGGGCGTCCGACCGGGCGACACGGTGGCCGTGGCGCTGCCGAGGTCGGTCGAACTGGTCGCCGTGCTCCTGGCCACGCACAAGGCCGGTGCCGCGTACCTGCCGCTGGACCTGGACTACCCGGCGGAGCGCACCGCGTTCATGTGCCGTGACGCGGAGCCCGCGTACGTGGTCGACGACCTCGACCTGATCAGCGGGCTGCTCGACGGGGACGGCGGTGACGCCACCGGGCCGGCCGTCGAACAGCACCCCGGCCTTCCCGCCTACGTGATCTACACCTCGGGCTCCACCGGGCGCCCCAAGGGCGTTGTCGTCCCGCAGCGGGCCATCGTCAACCGGCTCCTGTGGATGCAGGACGAGTACGGGCTCGGCCCCGACGACCGGGTCCTCCAGAAGACCCCGTCGAGCTTCGACGTCTCCGTCTGGGAGTTCTTCTGGCCGCTCGTCACCGGCGCCACGCTCGTGGTCGCGGAGCCCGGAGGCCACCGGGACCCGGCGTACCTGAGCCGGCTGATCCAGACGGAGGCCGTCACCACCGTCCACTTCGTGCCGTCCATGCTGGAAGCGTTCCTCGCCGACGAGTCCACCGCCCGCTGCACCGGCCTGACCCGGGTGATGTGCAGCGGGGAGGCGCTCCCGGCGGACCTGGCCGCGCGGTTCCACGACACGCTGCCCCAGGCGGAACTGCACAACCTCTACGGCCCGACCGAGGCCGCGGTGGACGTCACCTCCTGGCACAGCGTCGCCGACCCGGGGGTCGTACCCATCGGCCGGCCGGTCTGGAACACCCGCCTGTACGTGCTCGACGCGGCGCTGCGACCGGTGGCTCCCGGCGCCCCCGGCGAGTTGTACATTGCCGGAGTCCAGTTGGCCGACGGCTACCTGCGGCGGCCGGGGGTGACGGCCGAGCGGTTCGTGGCGAACCCCTTCGGCGCACCCGGCGAACGCATGTACCGCACGGGAGACCTCGCCCGCTGGACGGCCGACGGCGTCCTCCAGTTCCTTGGCCGGGCCGACCAGCAGGTCAAGATCCGGGGCTTCCGGATCGAGCCGGCCGAGATCGAGGCGACTCTCACCACCCATCCGGCGGTTCGCCAGGTCCTGGTCGTCGCCCGGGAGAACACCCTGGTGGCCTACGCGGTGCCGGAGGAGGGCGCCGGGATCGACACCCGGCAGCTCCGGGAGCACCTGCGGGCCACCTTGCCGGACCACATGGTCCCGGCGGCCGTCGTCCCCCTGGACCGGCTTCCCCTGACGCCGAGCGGGAAGGTGGACCGGGCGGCGTTGCCGGTGCCCGACTTCGGCGGGTCGGTGTCGGAGGGGGGCCGGGGGCCCCGTTCGGCGCGTGAGGCGGCGCTGTGCGAGGTGTTCGCGGAGGTGCTGGGGGTCGAACGGGTCGGGATCGACGACGACTTCTTCGACCTGGGCGGGCATTCGCTGCTGGCGACGCGGCTGGTGAGTCGGGTGCGGTCGGTGCTGGGTGTGGAGCTGCCGTTGCGTGCGGTGTTCGAGTCGTCGACGGTGGCCGGGCTGGTCGAGCGGTTGTCTTCCGGTGGTGCGGTGCGGCCGGAGTTGGTGGCGGGGGTGCGGCCGGAGCGGTTGCCGTTGTCGTTCGCTCAGCAGCGGTTGTGGTTCCTGCACCGGTTGGAGGGGCCGTCGGCGACGTACAACATGCCCTTGGGGCTGCGGTTGTCGGGCGCGTTGGACCGGGGTGCGTTGGCGGCCGCGTTGGACGACGTGGTGGGCCGGCACGAGTCGCTGCGGACGGTGTTCGCCGAAGTGGACGGCGAGCCGTGCCAGCGGGTGCTGAACGGCGTGCGGGTGCCGTTCGAGGTGTCCGAGGTCGAACCGGCAGTTTTGCGCCGGGAGTTGGGCGAGGCCGCGCGGTACGCCTTCGACCTTTCGACTGAACTGCCCATCCGGTCCTGGCTGTTCGGTACCGGTCCGTCGGAGCACGTCCTGCTCGTGGTGCTGCACCACATCGCGGGTGACGGGTGGTCCATGGCGCCGCTGGCGCGTGACCTGGCCGAGGCCTATGCGGCCCGGCTGGAGGGTGCGGCGCCGGGGTGGGAGCCGCTGCCGGTGCAGTACGCGGACTACACGCTGTGGCAGCGCGAGGTCCTGGACGACGTTCTCGACGGCCAGATCGCCTACTGGAGTGGTCAGTTGGCGGATCTTCCCGAGGAGGTGAGCCCGCCTGCCGACCGGGCCCGGCCGGCCGTGGCCTCGTACGCCGGTGACATGACGTCCTTCGTCCTCGATCCGGCTCTGCACCGTGCCGTCGGCGAGGTGGCGCGTGCCCATGACGCCACGGTGTTCATGGTGCTCCAGGCGGCCTTGGCGGTGTTGCTGTCCCGTCTGGGGGCGGGGGAGGACGTCCCCATCGGTTCGCCGGTGGCGGGGCGTTCGGACGAGGCGCTGGACGATCTGGTCGGGTTCTTCGTGAACACGTTGGTGTTGCGGACGGATGTGTCGGGTGATCCGTCGTTCGCCGAGCTGGTCGGCCGGGTGCGTGAGGCGGGTCTGGGTGCCTTGGCGCATCAGGATGTGCCGTTCGAGTACCTGGTGGAGGAGTTGAATCCCCGGCGGTCGGCGGCTCGGCATCCGTTGTTCCAGGTGATGCTGGCGTTGCAGAACACCGAGCAGGCCCGCTTCGAGCTGCCGGGTCTGGAGGTGGCGGAGGAGCCGGTGGGCACGGGTGTGTCCCGGGTCGATCTCACGCTCAGCCTCGCCGAGGAGCCCGGCGGCGGGATGCGGGGTGTCGCGGAGTTCGCGACGGACCTCTTCGACCGGTCCACCGTCGAGGTGCTCCTCGACCGCTGGGTGCGGTTGCTGGAGGGGCTGACCGCGCGGCCGGAGCTGCCGGTCGGCCAGGCCGACATCCTCACCCCCGACGAACACCGCGAACTGTCGCGGCTGGACTACGTCCTGGACCGGAACCTCCGACTCGTGCCGCCGGGTGTCGTGGGCGAGCTGTACGCCAGGGGCGCGGAGAGCGACCTGGCCGGCAGTGACCCGGAGCGCTGGGTGCCGGACCCGTTCGGTACGCCGGACGCGCGGATGTACCGCACGGGTGACCTGGCCCGCCGCCGGACCGACGACGGGCACCTGGAACTCGTCGGCCCCGCCGACCCGTTGGCCGCCGCCCTGGAGATCGAAGCCGTCCTGCGGACACTGCCCGGCGTCGCCGAGGCCGCCGTGGTGGTGGACGGCGAGGCGACGCGGTCGGTGGCCTATGTGGTGCCGCTCGTCATGAACCAGTTCTCCGTGTCGCGCCTGCACGAGGACCTGAAGCACCGGCTGCCGGACCACCGGCTGCCCGCGGTGGTCATGCCCGTCCCCGCCCTCCCGCTGACGGCGGACGGTGCGCTCGACCGGGCCGCCCTGCCCGACCCCGACCCCGACCACGCGCCGCGGGCGGTGCGGACGACGCGCTCGCCGCAGGAGGAGATCCTCTGCGGTCTGTTCGCGGAGGTGCTGGGGGTCGACCGGGTCGGGATCGACGACGGGTTCTTCGGCCTGGGCGGTCACTCGTTGATGGCGGCCCGGCTGGTGAGCCGGGTGCGGTCGGTGCTGGGTGTGGAGCTGCCGTTGCGTGCGGTGTTCGAGTCGTCGACGGTGGCCGGGCTGGCGGAGCGGTTGTCCTCCGGTGGTGTGGTGCGCCCGGAGTTGGCGGCGGGGGTGCGGCCGGAGCGTTTGCCGTTGTCCTTTGCGCAGCAGCGGTTGTGGTTCCTGCACCGCTTGGAGGGTCCGTCGGCGACGTACAACATGCCCTTGGGGCTGCGGTTGTCGGGCGCGTTGGACCGGGGTGGGTTGGCGGCCGCGTTGGACGACGTGGTGGGCCGGCACGAGTCGCTGCGGACGGTGTTCGCCGAAGTGGACGGCGAGTCGTGCCAGCGGGTGCTGGCCGAGGCGCCGGTCCCGCTGGTGACGGTGGAGGTCGACGCCGACGGACTGCGCGACGCGATGGCCGAGGCCGCCCGGTACGCCTTCGACCTGGCGGCGGAGATCCCGCTCCGGGCGTGGTTGTTCGCCTCGGGCCCGTCGGAGCACGTCCTGCTCGTCGTGCTGCACCACATCGCGGGCGACGGCTGGTCGTTGGCGCCGCTGGCGCGTGATCTTGCGGAGGCGTACACGGCCCGGCTGGAGGGTGTGGCGCCCGGGTGGGAGCCGCTGCCGGTGCAGTACGCGGACTACACGCTGTGGCAGCGCGAGGTCCTGGACGAGGTGCGCGACGGCCAGATCGCCTACTGGCGCGGCCAGTTGGCGGAACTTCCGGAGGAGGTGAGCCTGCCTGCCGACCGGGCTCGGCCGGCGGTGGCCTCGTACGCGGGAGGGACGGCGTCGTTCGAGCTGGGGCCGGACCTGCACCGCGCACTGGGCGAGCTCGCGCGGTCGTCGAACGCGACGTTGTTCATGGTGCTGCAGGCGGGTCTCGCCGTGCTGCTGTCCCGCCTGGGTGCGGGGGAGGACGTCCCCATCGGCTCTCCGGTGGCGGGGCGTTCGGACGGGTCCCTGGACGATCTGGTCGGGTTCTTCGTGAACACGCTGGTGCTGCGGACGGACGTGTCGGGTGATCCGTCGTTCGCCGAGTTGGTGGGCCGGGTGCGTGAGGCCGGTCTTGGCGCGTTCGCGCATCAGGATGTGCCGTTCGAGTACCTGGTGGAGGAGTTGAATCCCCGGCGGTCGGCGGCGCGGCATCCGCTGTTCCAGGTGATGCTGGCCTTGCAGAACACCGAGCAGGCCCGCTTCGAACTGCCGGGCCTGGAGGTGGCGGAGGAGCCGGTGGGTACGGGTGTGTCCCGGGTCGACCTCACGCTCAGCCTGGTCGAGGAGCCGGGTGGCGGGGTGCGCGGGGTCGCGGAGTTCGCGACGGATCTCTTCGACCGGTCCACCGTCGAGGGGTTCCTGGGCCGGTGGGTGCGCTTGCTGGAGGGGCTGGCCGCACGGCCGGAGCTGCCGGTGGCCCAGGTCGACATCCTCACGCCCGAGGAGCGGCACCAGCTGCTGTCGGGCTGGAACGACACCGGCCGGGACGTGCCGGCGACGACCGTGCCGGAGCTGTTCGCCGCGCAGGCGGCCCGGACGCCCGAGGCCACGGCCCTGGTCGCCGGGGCCGCGCGGCTCAGCTATGCCCAGCTGAACGCCCGGGCCAACCGGATCGCCCACTGGCTCCTCGCCCGGGGCGTCCGACCGGGCGACACGGTGGCGCTGATGTACGAGCGGTCGGCGGACCTGGTGGCCGCACTCCTCGGCGTCCTCAAGACGGGCGCGGCCTACCTGCCGGTCGACCCGGAGTTCCCGAGCGCCCGGGTGGCGCACATCCTCACCGAGGCCGCCCCCGCCCTCCTGCTCACCAGCGACGCCGTCGCCACGGGCGCCGGAGCGGACGCCCTCGCGGAGCGTCCGTCCTCGGCGACGGTCGTCACCGACGCCCCCGGCACCGCGGCCGCCCTGGCGCTGTGCCCGGACACCGACCCGGCGCCGGTCGCCGTCACCGCGGACCCGGCGTACGTCCTCTACACCTCCGGATCCACGGGCGCGCCCAAGGGCGTGGTCGTGGAGCACGGGGCGCTGTCGAACTTCCTCGCCGACATGGCCGCGCGCTTCCCGCTGACCACCGGGGACCGCTGGCTGGGTGTGACGACCGTCGGGTTCGACATCTCCGTGCTGGAGCTCTGCCTGCCGCTGACCAGCGGCGCCACGCTGGTGCTCGCCGACCGTGACACGGCCCGCACGCCCGCCGCGCTCGCCGGTCTGCTCCGGGCCACCGGAGCCACCGTCATGCAGGCGACCCCCACGCTGTGGCGGGCCCTCGCCGACGAGCAGCCCGAGTGCCTCGACGGGCTCCGGGTCCTGGTGGGCGGCGAGGCGCTCCCGCCCGACCTCGCGCGGACCCTCGCCGCCCGCGCCGCCGAGGTCGTCAACCTGTACGGACCGACCGAGACCACCATCTGGTCCACGGCGGCCGGCATCGCCCCCGGGGCGGCACCGGAGCGCACGCCCATCGGAACGCCGATCGCCAACACGCGGGTGCACGTCCTCGACGAGCGCCTCGGCCTGGTGCCGCCCGGCGTGGTGGGCGAGCTGTACATCGCCGGTGCCGGCGTGGCGCGCGGGTACCTGGGGCAGCCAGGGCTGAGCGCCCAGCGCTTCGTGGCGGACCCGTACGGTCCGGCCGGCACCCGCATGTACCGCACCGGCGACCTGGTGCGCCGGAACCGGGACGGCCTGCTGGAGTTCGCCGGCCGGGCCGACCAGCAGGTCAAGATCCGGGGCTTCCGGATCGAACCGGGCGAGATCGAGGTCCTGCTCCGGGAGCAGCCCGGCGTGGCGCACGCCGTGGCGGTGGTGCGGGAGGACCGACAGGGTGACCAGCGGCTGGTCGCCTACGTGGTGCCCGACGAGCCGGCCGACGCGCCGCACCTCGCCGAACGCCGCGACCTCCGGGACGCCCTGCGCCTGCGGCTGCCCGAGTACATGGTGCCGTCGGTTGTGCTCACCCTGCCCGCCCTGCCGCTGACCCCGAACGGCAAGCTCGACCGCCGAGCCCTTCCGGCCCCGGACCGGGGCGCCGCCGGCCGCGGGCCCGCCTCCCCCCAGGAGGCGGTGCTGGCCGGGCTGTTCGCCGAGGTCCTCGGGGTGGAGCGGGTCGGCGTGGACGACGGGTTCTTCGACCTGGGCGGCCACTCCCTGCTCGCCACCCGGCTGATCGACCGTGTCCGGGACGTGCTGGGCGTGGAGCTGCCGCTGCGCGCCCTGTTCGAGACCTCCGACGTGGCCGGGCTCGCCCGCCGCCTCGACGCGGACCACGACGGCTCGGCCGACGCCTTCGGTGTCGTCCTGCCCCTGCGGCCCCGCGCCGAGGGCGTGCCGCTGTTCTGCGTCCACCCGGGCGGCGGCCTGAGCTGGTCGTACGCCGGACTGCTGCGGCACCTGCCCGCGGAGGTGCCCGTCTACGGCATCCAGGCCCGCGGACTGTCCGAGCCGGACGACCTCCCGGGCAGCGTTGAGGAGATCGCCGACGACTACATCGCCGAGCTCCTCCGGCTGCGTCCCGAGGGCCCCTTCCCGTTGCTGGGCTGGTCGTTCGGCGGGGTGGTCGCCCACGCCATGGCGGCCCGGCTGCGGGAGCGCGGGTTCGACGTCCCGTTCCTGGTCCTCCTCGACGCGCAGCCCGCGCGGCCCAGGACCGCCGAGGAACTCGCCGAGGAGGCGACCCTCGACACGTCCATGGTGTACCGGACGCTGCTGACGGCGTTCGGGGTGCCCGTCGGCGACGGGGAACCGCTCACGCACGCGCGGTTCACGGAGCTGGCCCGTGAGCACCACGCGGCCGTGGCCGACTTCACCGAGGACCGGATCGCCGACGTCCTGCGGGTCATGGCCAACGACCTCCGGATCACCCCCGCCCACCGGCACACGCCGGTGGCGACGGAGGCCGTCGTGTTCGCGGCCACCCGGAAGGACCCGTCCGACCTGGTCACCCCGGAGATGTGGGCCCCGTACATCGACGGGCCGCTCGACCACCGCACGGTCGACTGCGGCCACGCCGCGATGGCCGGCCCGGAGGCGCTGCGGGTGATCGGGCCGATCCTCGCCGAGAGGATGCGCCGGCTCTCCTGAGCGGCGTGCCGGGGAACCGTGGGCCGGGGACCCGAGTGCCGGGGAACCGTGGGCCCGGGCAACCGCGGCCACGGTTCCCCGGGCCCGCGGGGAGAGACCGGAGACCAGCTCCAGAAGTCCGTAGATCCGTAGACGCAGAGATTCCGTAGACGCAGAGATGAGGACATCCCATGACGAACCCGTTCGAGGACCCGGACGCCGGCTACCTCGTGCTCGTCAACGACGAGGGGCAGCACTCCCTGTGGCCGGCCTCCCTCGCGGTGCCCGACGGCTGGGCGGTCGCCCACGCCGAGGACACCCGCGACACCTGCCTGGAGTACATCGACCGGCGGTGGACCGACATGCGGCCGCGCGGCCTGGCGGGGAGCATGCAGTCATGACCGGAGCCTCCCCGATCCAGGACGCGGTCCGCCGCTACTACTCACTGGTCGACGCCAACCGCTTCGACGAACTGGTGGAACTCTTCACCGCCGACGCGACCTACGAACGGCCGGGCTACCAACCCCTGGTCGGCCGGGGCGAACTGACCGCCTTCTACCAGGGGGAGCGGGTCATCGCCGACGGCCGGCACACGGTCGACCAGCTGCTGCTGTCCGGGCGGGAGGCCGCGGTGCGCGGCAGCTTCACCGGAACGCTCAAGGGGGGTGACGCGGTGAGCCTGCGGTTCGCCGACTTCTTCCGGACGGACGGCACCGGCCTCTTCGCCCACCGCGTCACGTACTTCTTCGCCCCCTTGGTGTGAACACCGCTGGTGTGGGGACCGTTATGGGGTCTCCCCGACACGGCCGAGGACCAGCTCCACGAAGGACCGCGCCGTCGAGTTCCCGTAGAACTCGCGCGGCGTCACCTTGGGCAGCCCCCGTTGCCGCAGGTCCGACAGCATGCGGACCACCAGGAGGGAGTTGCCGCCGAGTTCGAAGAAGTTGCCGTCGGGTTCCACGTCGACGCCCAGCAGACCGGACCACACGGCGAGGATCTCGGTCCCGAGGTCGCCCTTCGCCTCCGGATCCGCCGTGGCGCCGTCCCGGTCCGTGACCGGTGCCGGTGCCGGTGCCGCGGTCGGAGCCGGGGCCGGGGTGGGGCCGGTGGACGGGGCCGGGAGCCGGGAGAGGTCCGGCTTGCCGTTGAGGGTCAGCGGGATGCCGGACACCCCGGTGAGGCCGGCCGGCAGCATGTGGTCCGGCAGCACGCGCCGGGCCGTCCGCCAGACCTGGTCCACCGAACCGCCGTCCCGGAGCACCACGTAGGCGTCGATGCGGGCGCCGGCCGGGTCCCCCGCCTCGCCCTCCCGGAAGACGACCGCCGCGTCGGCGACCCCGGGGTCCGAGGCCAGGACGGAGGTGATCTCGTCCAGCTCGATCCGGTGGCCCCGCACCTTCACCTGGTTGTCCAGCCGGCCGAGGTGGTCGAGCCGGCCGTCCGGCCTCAGCCGGCCCCGGTCGCCGCTGCGGTACACCCGCTCCCCGGTCACCGGGTCGTCGACGAAACGGTCCGCCGTCAGCTCGGGACGGCCGAGATAGCCGTCGGCCACCCCGGCACCACCCACGTAGATCTCACCGGCGGGCCCCGGCGGCAGGACGTGGCCGTGCTCGTCCCGGACCGACACCCACCAGCCGGGCAGCGCCCGGCCCACGGACCGGGACCGCTCCAGGACCTCGCGCGGGGTCACCTCCTGCGCGGTGACGTGGACGGTCGTCTCCGTGATGCCGTACATGTTGACCAGCCGGCACCGGGCGGGGGAGTGACGGGCGAACCACCGCCCCAGCATCGCCGTGTTCAGCGGTTCGCCGCCGAAGACGACCAGCCGCAGGGCGAGCGGTGCGGCGCCCGGGGCCGACCGGGTGTCGGCCTCGATGAGCTGGGAGAACGCGGACGGGGTCTGGCTGAGGACGGTCACCCGCCGCCGGGCCAGCAGCTCGTGGAACTCGTCCGGGTCACGGGCCGCCCAGTGCGGTACGACGACCAGCCGGCCCCCGGTGAGCAGGCAGCCCCAGATCTCCCACACGGAGAAGTCGAAGGCGCTGGAGTGGAAGAACGTCCACACGTCGTCCGGTCCGAGCCCGAGGTCCGCGGACGTGGCACCGACCAGGGCCAGCACGTTGCGGTGGGGGACCACGACCCCCTTGGGGCGGCCGGTGGATCCCGAGGTGTAGATGACGTAGGCGGCCGTGTCGGTGTTGCCGGTCTTCCCGGTCCCCAGGGGTTCCTGGGCGTCCATCAGTTCCTGGGGCGAGACCACGGTCACCCCCTCGATCCGGGGGAAGCGCGCCGGGTCCCCGATGACGACCGGCACCTGAGCGTCGGTCGCGGTGTAGCGCAGCCGCTCCTCGGGGTACCGGGCGTCCATCGGGACGTAGGCGCAGCCCGCCTTCAGCACGCCCAGCAGGGTGGCGACGAGCGTGGTGTCCCGCTCCAGGCACACCCCCACCCGTGCGCCGCCCACCCCGAGGGCGCGCAGCCCGGCGGCCACCCGCTCCGCCCGGTCGTCCAGCTGGCCGTACGTCAGACTGCTCTCGTCGTCGGTCACCGCGACGGCGTCCGGCCGCTGCCGGGCCAGCTCCGCGATCCGCCCGTCGATGGTCTCCGACGGCGTCCGCCGCTCCGGCCCGGGCCCGGCGGGCGCGGGCTCGCCGGGGTCGGCCGCGGGACGGAAGCCGCCCAGCCGCGTCACGGCCTCGGCCGCGGCGTGGTCCAGCAGGCCCAGCCGCGCCGTCGGAGTCGTCCCGGGCAGGGTGCGCAGCCGCTGGGCCAGGTGCAGGACGCTCCGTCCGAACCACTCCGCGGTCGGCGGGGCCACCGTGCGCGGATCGTGGTGGAGGCGGGCGGCGCAGGTGCCGTCGGGCTGCCGCTCCAGATGGAGGACCAGGGAGAGCCCCGACCCCGGGAACGGGGTGTAGGACGTGCCGGAGGCGGCGTCACCGAGGACCACGCCCACGCTCGCGACCGCAGCGCCGGGCAGCGGAGTGCCGGTGCCGGCCGCGAGGAGGTCCGCGACCGTGCCGTCCGCGTCGACCCGGACGGAGCGCACCGCGGGACCGCCCGCCCGGAACGCGCGGTCGAACACCGCGATGCGCGCCTCCGGCCCGCCCTGGTAGCGCGCCAGCGCCAGCGCCGCCGCGGCCACCAGGGCCTCCTCCCCGGGCCACTCCGGACGGTCCGTCAGCGGGACCGTCCCGGCGGCGGTGGGGTCCGGCGCCTGGCGGTCCCCCAGGCCCCAGGGCACCGTGAGCGGCGTGGTGTCACCGTCCGACCCGTCTTGCGCGTCCTGCGCGTCCGGTGTGTCGAGGGAGGGCAGCGGGTGGTCGTCGAGGGGCTCACCGTCCAAGAGGAGCGCCGCCAGCCGCACGAGCACGCCGTAGGGCACCGAACGCCGCGCCACCAGGACCGCGTCGACGACCCCGTCGGCGTACTCCACGAGCACGGCGCGCAACGGGGGTCCGCAGGGGTGCAGGGGCCGCTCGGCCTCCTGGCGGACGCGGGCGTGCCCGGGGCCGGTCGAGGAGTCCACCGCGAGCGGCAGGGTCCACAGCCTCGACCCCGCCGGCTCCGGCCGTTCCCTGCTCTCTTGTTCGAACAACGTCCGGCTCTGTTCCCGGTCGACCGGGTACCGGGCGCGTACCACCAGGCTGTGGCAGGCAGGAGTGCGTACGGTCATCAGATCTCCCTCTCCGAAGGGGGCGGGCGGGCACGGTCACCGGGCGCTGAAGCCGCCGTCGACCGTGAGCACACTGCCGGTCACCTGGCGCGAGTCGTCGCCCGCCAGCCAGAGGGCCGCACCGGCGACGTCCGGGGGCTCGATGAGGGCGTTCATCGGCTGGGCCTGGACGAACACCTCCTCGTGTTCGTCGACGCGGACGTCGAGCGAGCGCGCTATCTCGGAGAGCATCCGGCCCTCGACCAGGGGGTCGTCCCGGACGGAGCCGGGGCAGAGCGCGTTCACCCGGACGCGGTGCGGCGCGTAGTCCAGTGCCGCCGCCTTGGTCAGGCCGATCATGCCGTGCTTGGCGGCGACGTAGCCGGCGAAGTGCCGGTAGCCCACGAGACCGGCCGTCGAGGCGATGTTGATGATGCTTCCCGAGCGCTGCTCGATCATCGCCGGGACCACGGCCTTGGTCATCCGCCAGGCGCCCGACAGGTCGACGTCCAGCATGAGCGACCACTCGTCCTCGGTGATCTCGTGGACCCTGCGGCCGGAGGGCGCGGCGATCCCCGCGCCGTTGACCAGGACGTCCAGCCGTCCGAACCGGTCGAGGCACTCCGCCACGACCGAGGTGACCCTTCGGAGGTCGCGCACGTCGCAGTGGGCCGGGAGCACCGTGACGCCGTGCCGCGCGCACAGGTCGGCCGTGTGCGCGAGCTGGGCGGCCGACCCCATGGGGTACCCCACGCCGGGGAGGTCGTCGGCGATGTCGAGCAGCAGCAGGTCGGCGCCCTCCGCCGCGAACCGGACGGCACAGGCGCGGCCGAGCCCGCGCGCCGCCCCCGTGATCACGGCCGTCTTGCCCTTCAGCTGCACGGCGACCCTCCGCGGTCGGCGTCGGCCGGGGCGGCGCCGCCGTCGGAGAGTACCTGCGCGACCGTGGTCAGCAGCACCTCCGGGGAGTCGACCAGGTACATGTGACTGCCGGGCAGTTCCCGGTAGTCGAAGGACGCCCCGGTGGTGCTCCGCCACTCCTCGGCCTGCGTCCGGGAGACGAGCCCGTCGTCGGCGCCGCGCAGCGAGGTGACCGGGAGCGGCAGCGGGGTGTCGGAGGCGGGGACGTAGTCCTCGTGCATCGCCACGTCGGCGCGCAGCAGGGGCAGGAGCAGCTCCCGCAGGTCGGGGTCGTCGAAGGCCGCGTGCCGGTAGCCGGCGAACTCGCCGACGCGGGCCAGGAACTCCTCGTCGTCCAGCCCGGTCGCCCGCCGCTCGCGCCCGCTGCCGGGGCCGGGGGATCCGCTCACGAAGAGGTGGCGGAGTCCGGAGCGTCCGCCCAGCTCGCGGGCCAGCTCGTACGCGAGGACGGCACCCAGGCTATGCCCGAAGAGCGCGAACGGTGCCTCGCCGCCCACGAGTTCCAGTATTCGTGGGGCGAGGGCGGCGGCGGCCTCCGACGCGTCGGTGAACGGCTCCTCCAGGAACAGCTCCTCGCGGCCGGGAAGTTGGAGGGGTACGACCTTGAGGCCGGGCGGTGCGACGTTCCAGGCGCGGTAGAACCCGGCTCCGCTGCCCGCGAAGGGAAGGCAGACGAGGGGCAACTCGGTGGGGGACACGACTCGTTCACTCCTTGTGTTCCGATGGGGCCGGAATGCTGATTTCGGGCATGGCACGCCGAAGCCCCGGCTCGGCGGGGCCGTCGTCGGCCACCCGCTCCAACCGGAGCTTCTTCCTGCGGGTCAGGCGCGTTCGGCAGAGCTATGTCATGCCACGCCTGAGGTGAACTCGTGCTACGCGGTGCGGACTTCCCGTGTCTCCTTCCCGAGACCGGCGTCGCGGGCCAGCACGGCGGCGGAGGCCCGGTCGTGCACCTCCAGTTTCGCGAAGATCCGTGAGACGTAATTGCGTACGGTCTTTTCCGCCAGGAAGATCCGACGGGCGATCTGGTGGTTGCTCAGTCCGCCGGCGACCAGTTCCAGGATCTCGAGTTCCCTGCTGGTCAGTTCGGACAACCCGGTCGTCTCCGGCAGGATCCGCACGGTGGAGAAATGCAGGCTGAGCCGGGAGGCGATGGTCCGGCTGAAGACGGCGCCCCCCTTGGCCACGATCTCGATGGAATGGAGGAGTTCCTCGGAGGACCTCATGTGCGAGAGGTACCCGCTGACCCCGACCCGCAGGGCGGTGAAGACGGCGTCGTCGTCGTCGTTCTGCGACACCACCATCATTTTGGGCCTGGTCTGGTGGCGACGGTATGTCGAGACGATCTGCTGGGCGTTCTCGTAGATGGACCTCTTCGAGGACGGCTCACCCAGGATGACCACGTGCGGCTGTAATTCGGTGTTCTCGAGACATCGCATGCCGTCGAGGACGCCCACGGCCCGGCCGACGAGTGTGAATCTGCCATCCTGTTCGATGATTGTCTCCAGTCCGGCGAGTGAAACCGGATTGTCGCTGATGATGAACAGGTTGATCTCCATTTGTACGTCCCCCGTTTGGCACGTCGTACGGCTCGTTTTTCTTCGGTGCGTCATTCTTTGCAGGAGAAAGGCCGGTCCGGTGCTCCAGCGAGTATGGGTAGACGAATGATCGAAACGCAAGTTCCGCTCTTAACTGCAAGGGATCGTTCCGCTTGATGAGTGACTATCCGGTCATCCGGTATGTCTTCGCCGGACGGGTGTGGCGCGGGGACGCCGGCGGTCCCCTGGGCTCGCGGGTGAGCCCGGAGTCCCTGGGGCCACGGGCCCGGCGCGGCCCCGTCACCGGTTGCCCTCCCTCCGCGCCGGGCACCGTGCGGGCGCGGCGGACGGTGGCCGAAACGGGGAGGTGACGACTGTTTCCCGAGGAACGGATGTTTATCCAGAGACAGGGGGGGCATTGTCGACAGGCATATGGTGTGGACCAATGGGCCTGGTCGCCGGCGGGCGACAGTACACCCGCAGGGCGAATTGCGGTACACGCCGACCTTGATCCACGCCCGTACTGGACGCGCCTCGAACCGGCCCCCTACGTTCGGCACATGGGTAATGCTCCTCGTCGGCGCCTGATCACACTGGACGTGCTGGCCGCGCTCGGGTTCGTGATCCTCCCGCAGGTGTCGGTGCTGCGTCCGGCCGACGGCGGCGAGGTGGGCGCCACCGCCGTGTGGCTGCTGTCCCTGGGCACCGCGCTGCCGCTGGTCGTACGGAGGCTGTGGCCGGTCCCGGTGTTCGCGGTCGCGTTCACCGCCGCCTGGGTGGCGCTGGTCGCCGGGGTCGGGCCGACCCCCTTCCTCGCCGCCGCCTACGCCCTGTACCTGGTGGCCACCACCAGGAGGGGGCGACCGGGGCTTTCCGTGGCCCTCGTCGCCGGGCTGTGCACGGCCGGCGCGGTCCTGATGACGGTGTCGGGAGGGCAGGGGTACCAGGGCGGGAGCAGGGCCGTACAGGTCGTGCTCGGAGTGCTCGTCCTCGGCGCCACCTGGGCGACGGGGGCCGCGGTCAGGGAACGGCGGGAGAGCCTGCGGCGCGCCATCGAGCACGCGGCCGAGCAGGCGAAGGCCGAGGAACGCCTGCGCATCGCCCGTGACATCCACGACGTCGTCACCCACAGCGTGGGCGTGATCGCGATCAAGGCGAGCGTCGCCAACCACGTGGCCACCACCCGCCCCGAGGAGGCGCGGGAAGCCCTGGCGGTGATCGAGGACATCAGCCGCCGGGCGCTGCGTGACATGCGGGCCACCCTCAAGGTGCTGCGCCGCGAGCAGGACGGCGGCGCCGGCGACCTGCGGCCGGTCCAGGGGCTGACGGACCTGCCGGCCCTGGTGCGCACGGCCGAGGCCGCCGGAGTCCGCGTCGACCTGCGGAGCGAGTACGAGGAGGAGCCCCCGAACGGTGTCGCGCTGTCCGTGTTCCGGATCGTCCAGGAGGCCCTGACCAACGTCGTCAAGCATGCCGCGCCCACCCGCTGCCGGGTCCGGATCGCGGCCGTCCAGGGCACGTTGACGATCGACATCACCGACGAGGGCCCCGGGCCCGGGCACCGGCCCACCGTGCCTGGCGGGGGGATGGGCCTGGTCGGGATGAAGGAGCGGGTCGCCGCGCACAGCGGCACCTTCGGCGCCGGGCCGCGGCCGGGCGGCGGCTTTCGGATCGTGGTGACACTGCCGTACTGAGCCCGACCCGTTCCCGGGTGCCGGACTCATCCGCAGGTATGGGTTCGGCCCGTGCGGGCCGCCGCGGAATCCCGACCCCGGACCGATGCGGCCGGCCGGCCCGCCCGACGAGACTCGTCCCGTGATCGAAGTCCAGAACCTGACCAAGCGGTACGGGGAGACCACCGTCGTGGCAGGCCTCACCTTCACGGTGCGGCCGGGCGCCGTCACCGGATTCCTGGGCCCCAACGGGGCCGGGAAGTCCACGACGATGCGCATGATCCTCGGCCTCACCCGCCCGGATGCCGGAACCGCCCTCATCGGCGGCCGCCCCTATCACGAACTGACGTACCCCGCCCGACAGGTCGGCGCCCTGCTGGAGACGGCGGTCGCGCACCGCAGCCTGACCGCCGCCGACCATCTGCGCTGGATCGCGCAGAGCAACCGGATCGACCGGCGACGGGTCGCGGAGGTCCTGGAGGCGGTCGGCCTGACCGGAGCGGCCCGGCGGCGGGTCGGCACGTTCTCCCTCGGCATGGGACAGCGGCTCGGCCTGGCCGCGGCCCTGCTCGGCGACCCGCCCGTCCTGGTGCTCGACGAGCCGGTCAACGGCCTGGACGCCGAGGGCATCCGATGGCTGCGCGACCTGCTGCGCTCGATGGCCGCCGAGGGCCGGACCGTCCTCGTCTCCAGCCACTTGATGGCCGAGATGTCCGTGGTCGCGGACGACCTGGTCGTCATCGGCCGCGGACGACTGCTTACCCAGACCGGCACGGAGGAGTTCATCCGGCGCCACGCACGGACCTACGTGCGGGTGCGGACCTCCGAACCCCTGCGCCTGCACCGGGAACTGGAACGGAACGGCGCCTCGCTGAGCCTCGCGCACGACGGCAGCCTGGAGGTCGACGGCATGACGGCGGCCGAGATCAACCGGCTGGCCGCGGCAGGCGACCTCCCGCTCGAAGAGCTGAGCACCCACACGGGATCGCTCGAGGACACCTTCCTCAAGCTCACCGGCCCCGAAGGGAGCAGCACCCGTGTCTGAGACGGCCGCGGCCATGCGGGCCGAGTTCACCAAACTGCGCGGCGTCCGCGGCACGTTCGTCGCGCTGCTGCTGTTCGCCCCCGCCAGCCTCCTCCTCTCCGCCCTGGGCGGCTGGTCCGCGAGGAAGGCGATCGAGTCGGACAACCCCCTGCTCCGCTCCGACTTCACCCCCGAGCAGACCGGCATGGACGGCGTCCTCTACGGCCAGCTGGCGCTGATCGTGTTCGCCGTGCTCCTCGTCTCGAGCGAGTACTCGTCCGGCATGATGCGGGTCTCGCTGCTCGCCGTACCCAGGCGCGGTCAGCTCTACCTGGCGAAGGCGGCCGTCACCGCCGCCGCCGCGGTGGCCGTCGCGATCCCCGTCACCGTCCTCGGCTACCTGCTCACGCAGTTCGCCCTCGGTCCCCACGGCGCCGGCATCGACACGAGTGGTGTCCCCCGCGCCCTCGCCGGCGCCGTGGTCTATCTGACGATGATGAGCCTGTTCGCGGCGGGCGTGGCCTCGACGGCCCGCGGCGCCGTCGTCCCGCTGGCCGTCCTGCTCCCGATGGTGCTCGCCGGCTCCCAGATCCTGTCCACCATCGGCGCGACCAAGGAGATGGTCCGGTACCTCCCCGACCGGGCCGGCATGCGGATGCTCACGGTCGGCTCGGACGACGCGCCCACCGGGTTCGCCGTTCTCCTCGCGTGGACCGTCGTGGCACTGGCGGCCGGCTGGCTGCGCCACCGGCGTTGGGACGGTTGACGGGACGGGCGGCGGGACGGTCGTGAGGCACCTGACCCATGACCGTGGGACATGACGCTGCGTAGATTCCCAGACATGTCACGGGCCGAACTGGTCGGCCCGGACGATCCCCATCTGGGAGGAACCATGTCCGCCATTTACGAGCCCCCGGCACTGCACGAGGTCGGCGACTTCGACGAGCTCACCAAGTGCCTCGGCATCGGCAGCTGCCAGGACTTCGTCGGCTGCGGCTACGCCGTCGTCTGCTTCTTCTGATCACAAGGGGTGCCGGTGCGCTCAGGCGCACCGGCACCACCCCAGGGAGCGAGACGACATGGAATTCGTAGTTCTTCCGGACAGCGCGGCCGGCGCCGAGGCGGCCGCGCGGCTGCGGGCGACACACCGGATCGACCACGCGTCGGGGCGGCCCTGGATCGTGGGCGACTGGCAGCAGGACGAGATGACGGTGCTCCAGGCCGGTCCACGGCGCCTGGCGCTCCTGGGACGCACCCGGCTCGACGAGCAGGCCACCACGGCCGCACTCGGGCGGATGCGCTCCCTCCACGACATCGACGCCGTCGCGTCCCGCCTGCCGGGCCTCGTCCACCTGATGGCCTCGATGGACGGCAAGGTCCGAGTGCAGGGCTCGGTCTCCGGTGTGCGCCAGGTCTTCACCGCCGTGGTGGACGGGGTGACCGTGGCGGCCGGCGCCGTGGGGCCGCTGCTGCGCCTCACCGGCGCGGGCCTCGACGAGACGCTGCTGGCCGCCCGCCTCCTGGCACCCGGCGGAGCGCCGTGGCCGCTGTCCCTGCGCCCGGTCCGCCGGGGTGTCGACGCGCTCGCCACCGGGCACTGGCTCGAACTGGACGCGGCCGGTCGGTCGCGGCAGATCCGCTGGTGGAACCTGCCGGAGGCCCGCCTCCCGCTCGCGGAGGGCGCGCGAGCCGTGCGCACCGCGCTGTCCGAGGCGGTCGCCACCCGGATCCGTCCGGACCGGACGATCAGCGCCGACCTGTCCGGCGGCCTGGACTCGACCTCGCTCTGCTTCCTCGCCGACGCGGCCGGCGCCGACCTGGTCACGTACCACGTCATGCCGATCGACGGCGCCAACGAGGACACCGCCTGGGCGCGCAAGGCCGCCGCCATGCTCCCGTCGGCCCAGCACCACATGCTCTCCTCGGACCGCGCCGAGAACCTGCTCGACGTCGGCTACACCGCCGACTACGCGGACCTGGCCCCGGAAGGGCCGTCGACCTGGGCCTCCGGGCTCGCACACATCCGGGACCTGGCGACACGGGCCACCGGCGAGGGCGCGACCCTGCACCTGACGGGCTTCGGAGGGGACGAGCTGTTCGGAAGGATGCCCGCCTGCGCCTGGTCGCTGGCCCGTGCCCAGCCGGTCAACGGCCTGAAGCTGCTCAATCGCTACCGGCTCGCCAACCGCTGGTCCCTGGGCGGGACCGTGCGGGCGCTCACGGACCGGTCGACGTTCGCCCAGAGCCTCGCCCGGGTCGCCGCCCGGATCAGCGACCCGCCCCCGCCGCTCGACGAGCCCGACTTCGGCTGGGTGTTCGCGCCCCGCCTGCCGGCCTGGGCCACGCCGGACGCCGCGGCGGCCGTCCGGAAGCTGCTCACCGACGCCGCTCGGGAGACCCCCGAGCCGCTCGACGCGGACCGGGCCCGGCACCAGGCGCTCGCCTCGATCGCCTTCGAGGGCAAGACGGTCCGTCAGGTCAACACCGTCGTCGCCGCAAGCGGCATCGTCTGGGACGCCCCCTTCCTCGACGACCGCGTCCTGGAGGCGGCGATGTCCACCCGGATCGACGAGCGACTGGCGACCGGGCGGTTCAAGCCGCTGCTGATCGACGCAGTCCGGGGTCTCGTACCCGCGGACATCCTCGACCGCCGCGACAAGGGCGAGTTCAGCGCCGAGGCGTTCCGGGGCATTGCCCGCAACCGGGCCCGGCTCCTGGAACTCTGCGAGGACTCGCAGCTCGCCCGGCTCGGCCTCATCGACCCGGCGAAGTTCCGGTCCGCGGTGCTCAACCCCGGGCCGATGGCCCATCACATCCAGCCGATCGAGACCACCGTGGCCTGCGAGAGCTGGCTCAGGACGCACCTTCGGCCCCACCTCCAGGACACGGGAGAACGCAGATGAAGCTGAGCCTTGCCCGCGACGTCACCCTCACCCCGATCGAGACCGGGGCGGTACTGCTCGACGGACGCCGGGGTCGCTACTGGCAGTTGAACGCGACCGGCTCCGCCATCCTGCGCAAGCTGCTCGACGGGGACTCCCCCGACACGCTCGCCGTACTCATGTCCGAGGCCGCCCCCGTGAGCCGGGACCAGGCCCACCAGGACGTGATGGACCTCGTCGACGGACTGAGCGCGGCCAACCTCGTGGAGGTCTCGCGGTGACCACCCCCGCCGTCGCGGAACAGGCCCCGCGACTTCCGCTGCACCGCCAGATCGCGCCCAGGTGCGCGGCCGGCGCGGCCCGGCTGCTGGTCAGGCTGCCTCCGGCCCGGCTCCAGCGGGTGCTGCGCGTGATCAGCCGGGGCACCCGGCCCGCCGGGTACGCCGAGACAGCGCGGGCCAGACGGTCGGTCGTCTCGGTCAGCACGCGCTGCGCCGGCCTCGGCTGCCTCCAACGGTCCGTCGCCACCGTCCTGTTGTGCAGGGCCCGGGGCAGATGGGCGGACTGGTGCACGGGGTTCCGCACCCAGCCTTTCGCCGCCCACGCCTGGGTCGAGATCGACGGACGGCCGGTGGACGAACCGGGTGAGATGGGCGTGTTCCAGACCGTGCTGGCCGTGCGCCGCCCCGAGAGGAGAAACCTCCGATGACGGCGATCCGGGCCGAGGGCCTCTACGCCTACTACGGTACGAACGCGGCCGTCAACGGCCTCGACCTGACCGTCCCCGACGGCGCGACGTTCGGCTTCCTGGGGCCCAACGGCGCCGGCAAGACGACCACGATCAGCATGCTGACCACGCTCCTCAAGCCCACGGCGGGCCGGGCGGAGGTGGCCGGTGTCGACGTGGTGAGCCGGCCCGCCGAGGTGCGCCGCCGGATCGGCATCGTCTTCCAGGAGTCGACGCTCGACCAGGACCTCACCGCGGCCGAGAACCTCCGCTTCCAGGCCGACCTGTGCGGGCTCGGCCGTCGCGAGGCACGCGGAATGATCGCCGAGATGCTCGACATGATGGAACTGTCCGGACGCAGCAACGTCCCCGTGGGGCAGTTCTCCACCGGTCTGCGCCGCCGCCTGGAGATCGCCCGGGGCCTGCTCGGCTCCCCCAGGGTCCTCTTCCTCGACGAGCCGACCACCGGCCTCGACGCGCAGACCCGCGCGGCCGTCTGGGAGTACCTGGGCAGGCGGCGCCAGGAGCAGGGCATCACCGTCTTCTTCACCACGCACCAGCTGGAGGAGGCGGAGCACTGCGACCGGATCGCGATCTTCGACAAGGGCAAGGTCGTCACCGAGGGGTCGCCCGCGGAACTGAAGTCCATCATCGGGTCCGACCTCGTCGTGCTGCGCACCGAGGACGACGCGCTCGCGGCGGAACAGCTCTCCGAGCGCTTCGGCCTGACGACGGAGCCCGCGCCCGACGGACTGCGCCTGAGGGTCCCCCACGGCCCCACCCTGGTGCCGCGGCTGTGCGCCGGACTCGGGGTGACCGTGCTCTCGGTGACCACCACCTCGCCGACCCTGGACGACGTCTTCCTGCACCACACCGGGTCCGAGATCCGGGAGAGCGGGACGAAGACCCGCACACTCAGCGATATCGGGGAGGGAATGCGATGAGCGGTCTGGACACCGTACTGGACGCTCCCGCCGGGAAGGCGGCCCCAGCCGGCCCGACCGCCGGCCGCCGGGGATTCGCCCTCAGGCCGTACGCGCTGCTCTGGCGGCGGGAGATGACGCGACTGCGGCACAACCCGGTGCGCCTGATCATGGGTCTGGTGACGCCGCTGCTGTTCCTCGTCGTCCTGGGCACCGGCCTCGACGCGGCGTCCTCCAGCCTCGGCAAGGCCCAGCTGAACGACTACCGGGCCTTCCTGTTCCCCGGCACGCTGATCATGTCTGTCCAGGCGCCGGCGGTCGCCGTGGGCATCTCGCTCGTGTGGGACCGCAAGCTCGGCATGCTCCGGCAGATGCTCGTCTCGCCGTTCCCGCGCTCCAGCATCGTGCTCGGCCTCGCGTTCGGCGGGGCCACCACGGGCGCGGTCTACGGCCTCATGCTCCTGTCGGTCGGAGGCATCGCGAGCATCCGGTACACGCCGATGCTGCTGGTCGTCCTGCTGGAGACGCTGCTCGTCTCGCTGATGTTCACCTCGATCGGGCTGCTCGCCGCGGTCACGATCCGACAGGTCGAGACGTTCCAGATCGTGGTGAACCTGAGCCTGATGCCGCTGATGTTCTTCTCCGGCGCGATGTTCCCGCCGAACGGGCTGCCGGGCTGGCTCGACACCGTGGTCAAACTGAACCCCCTCACCTACGGCGTCGACGCGGTCCGCCGGACCCTGCCCGGGCCCGACATCCTCACCTCGGAGCAGACCCGGCTGATGCTCGGGCACTGGCACCCGCCCGTGGTCGCGGAACTCGGGCTGCTGGTGGCGATCACCGCCGCCGCGCTCGGCGTGGCCACCCACCGGTTCGCGCGGTCGCGGTGAGCGGGACCGTGAACGGAACCGGAGTGCACCCGGCGCGTGCCGTACGGGCATGGGAGTGGACGGGGACCGCGGCCCGGCTCCTGCTGGCGGCGGTCCTCGGCTACGCGGGCCTGCTGAAGGTCCAGGACCTCACGGAGGCCGGCCGCACGGTCGTCCTGTACCGGATTCTGCCCGATGACACCGCCCAACTCGTCGGCGGCGTACTGCCGTTCATCGAGGTCTCGCTCGCCGTGCTGCTGCTCGCGGGGCTGGCGACCAGGGTGGTGGCGGCCGGCGCAGCCGTGCTGATGGTGGTGTACATCGCGGCCATCACCTCGGTCTGGGCCCGGGGACTGTCCATCGACTGCGGCTGCTTCAGCAGCGGAGGCACCGTGACGGACGGAGCCGTGCGCGGCTATGTCATCGACATCGCGCGCGACCTGGTCCTGCTCGCCGCGGCCGTCCTCCTGATCCGGAATCCGCGAACCCGCTACGCGCTGGACCCCTGGGTCCTGGACACGAAGGAGCGATAGGCCATGCAGGCAACGGACGCCATGGTGCGGGAGATGGTGCGGAAACGGCACCGCCGGCGGCGCACCCTGCTGGTGTCGCTCCTGGCCGCGGTCGTGGTGGTCGGGGCCGCGCTGGTGGGCGTCGGCCTCGTCCGGGCGAGCAACACCATGCCGGACAAGGTGCCGGGCACCGTCCCCGCCCAGGCGACGGACGACAAGGCGGGGCTGCTCGCCTCCAGGGGCAAGGTGCGCGTCGACCTCTACCTCGACTACCTCTGCCCCGAGTGCCGCAACACGGAGAAGGCGCTGGCCGGCGAGCTGAAGACCCTCCAGGCGAGCGGCGACGTGAGCGTCGTCTACCACCCGGTCACCTTCCTCGACAACCGCAGCAGCCCCGCGGGCTACTCGACCCGGGCGGCCTCCGCCGCGGCCTGCGCCGTCGAGCAGGGCAGGTTCGAGGAGTACACCGCGGTGCTGTTCGACCGGCAGCCCGCCGAACGCGGGCCGGGCCTGAGCGAGGCCCAGCTGATCGCGGCCGGGCAGGATGCCGGGATCACCGGCGCCGCCTTCGAGGAGTGCGTCCGGGCCGGCACGTACACGCCCTGGGTGCGGTACGTCTCCGACGTCGCCGCGTCCCGCAAGGTCGCGCTGACCCCGACCGTCACGGTGAACGGCAAACGCGTCGAGGTCACCGGGGCTGACGCGGTCGCCACCCTCACCCGCGCGGTGACGGAGGCCCGCGGATGACCCGGCTGACCGTGGCGCTCTCCGGGGACTGCATGGCGACCCGGGGAGCGCTGATCAGCTCCGAACCGGCCGCCGCCGGGCTGCGCGAGACCCTGCGCGCAGCGGACTTCGCCTTCACCAACCTGGAGGTCGTCCCCGCCACCGGACGCGGGCACCCGGTGCACAACGCGGCGGGCGGCGGCTGTCTGGTCGCGGACCAGGGCGTGGTCGACGAGGTCGCGGCGGCCGGCTTCACGGTGCTCGGCTGCGCCAACAACCACGCGCTGGACCTGGGCACGGACGGACTGCTCGGCACAGTGGACCTGTTGCGCGCGAAGGGCGTCCCGTTCGCCGGGATCGGCGCCGACCTCGCCGCCGCCCGCCGGCCGGTCTACGTCGACCGTCCCGCCGGCAGCCTGGCCGTGATCTCATGCAGCTCCACGTTCCTGCCCGGGCAGGAGGCGGCCGCCCCGTCACCGGACCTGCCGGGCCGGCCCGGGCTGAGCCCGCTGCGGCACAGCGCGACGCTGCGGGTGACGCCGGCGCAGATGGACGTCCTGCGCGGGATCGACGGCGATACGGGGCTGCGGGACCGGCGGGCCGAGGCGCGCACCCTGCTCGGCTTCGATCCCGCCATGCCCTCGCCCGGCCGGCTCAACCTGTTCGGCACCCGCTTCGAGACCGCGGACGCGCCGGGCTTCACCACCCGGTGCGATCCGGCGGACCTCGACGGGATCTCCCGGTGGGTGGCCGAGGCCCGGCGCCGCGCGGACCTCGTCCTGGTCAGCGTGCACTCCCACGAGCCCGGACTGACGCCGGAGACACCCGGCGAGTTCCTCCGCGAGTTCGCCCACCGGATGATCGACGAGGGCGCCGACATCGTGGTCGGGCACGGCCCGCACCACCTGCGCGGAGTGGAGCTCCACCGGGGGAAGCCGATCTTCTACAGCCTGGGGAACATCGTCAGCCAGATCGAACTCGCCGACCGGGTGCCGGCCGAGGACTACGCGAAGGTCTCCGCCGGTGAGCAGCTCACCCCGGGCCGGTACTTCGACGAACTCGGCGGCCACGGCCGCCGGATGTTCGCCCCGCATCGCCGGTACTGGCAGTCGCTCGTGCCGGTGCTCACCTTCGACGACGGCGTCCTGGTGGGCGCCCGCCTCCACCCGGTCGACCTGGGCTTCGGCCGGCCGGTCCACCACCGGGGCCGCCCCCGGCTGGCGGACTCCGTCGTCGCCGGGGAGATCCTCGCCGACGTCGTCCGGCTCGCGGAGCCCTACGGCACCGGGGTGACGGTCGGGGAGGCCGGGACGGGCGAGCTGGTGCTCGACGGCTCGTGACGGGCGCGGCCGGCCGGGGTCCTTCAGCCCCGGCCGGACCGCCCTCAACAGGCCGTATGCTCAACGGCAGTTGAGGGGACGGAACGGGCGCTGCTGCTAGAATCGCGGACTTCCAAGGCTCGATGAGCAGTTTGCGGGGAATGCGGGATGGCCGAGGCGGTCCGGGTGCTGATCGCGGACGATCAGGCGCTGTTGCGCGGGAGCTTCCGTGTCCTCGTCGACTCGACACCGGGGATGGAGACTGTCGGCGAGGCCGGTGACGGCGCCCGGGCGGTGGAGCTCGCCCGGGAGCTCAGGCCCGACGTCGTCCTGATGGACCTGCGGATGCCTGTCATGGACGGCATCGCGGCCACCCGGGAGATCTGCTCCGACGAGACCATGGCCGGCGTACGGGTGCTGGCCCTGACGATGTTCGACATGGACGAGTACGTCTACCCGGCCCTCCAGGCGGGCGCGAGCGGATTCATGCTGAAGGACGCCTCGCCCTCGGACCTGGTCGCCGGCATCCGCGTCATCGCCACCGGCGAGGCCGTCCTGGCGCCCACGGTCACACGCCGCCTGATCGAGACCGTCTCCCGCACCCGGCCGACGGCGCGGCCGGCTCCGCGGCTCGTCGGGCTCACCAGGCGGGAGCAGGAGGTGCTCGTGCTGATCGCGAACGGGCTGTCGAACGCCGAGATCGCCCAGCGGCTGGTGATCAGCCTGCCCACCGTGAAGACGCATGTGAGCAGCCTTCTGGCCAAGCTGAACGTCCGCGACCGGGCCCAACTGGTCATCATCGCCTACGAGAGCGGTCTCGCCGAGCCGGGTATGCCCGCCTGACGCCTGACGCCTGACGCCTGACGCCTGACGCCTGACGCCTGCCCGAGGCCGTACCCGGGCGTGGTGGAGCCGCCGTGGTGAGGAGGGGCCCGGGGCCTCTTCCACGGCGGCTCCGCTGTCGCTGTCGCGGTCGGTGGCAGTCCGTCGGCTTCCGGAGCCGGTCGGTGCCGCCGGGGGCTACCAGTTCGCCCAGGGGAGGTTCCAGCCGCCCAGGCCGTTGTCGGGGGCGACGGTCTTCTCCTTGGTGTTCACGATCGTGACGACGTCGCCGATCAGCGAGCTGTTGAAGAACGCCCCCGCGCTGGAGGTGTCGCTGCCGCCCTCGGTGTCTTTGAGCGCGACGCAGCCGTGGCTGGTGTTCGCCTTGCCGAAGGGGTCGCCCTCGTACCAGTAGTTGCCGTGGAGGTAGGTGCCGCTCCTGGTCAGCCGCATCGCGTGCGGGACGGCGGGGATGTCGTACTCGTTGCCGAGGCCGACGGTCTGGGAGTTCATGTGGGTGACCTTCTCCTTGGACATGATCACCATGGTGCCGCCCCACGACGGGTGCTTCGCGTCGCCGAGCGTGGCGGGCACGATGGTGCTCTTGCCGTCCCGGACGACCGTCATCTGGTGGGTGGCGGCGTCGGCGGTGGAGACCTGGGAGCGGCCGATGCTGAACGGCTCGTCCTTGTCGACGTCGCCCCACACGCCCGGGGCGACCTCGACGTTCTTCAGCCGGTAGTGGATGGTCACCCTGGTGCCCGGCTTCCAGTAGTCGGCCGGGCGGAAGTCCAGCCGGTTGTCGTCGAACCAGTGCCCCTTCACCTCGGTGCCGTTGTCCGTCTCGAAGGTGATCGCCTTGGCGACGGCGTCCTTGTTCACGACCTTCGTGCTGAAGTCCACCTTGACGATCATGCCCACGCCGTACGTCTGGCCGTCGCCGATGTTGTCGTTGGTGGACACCTGCTTCTCGGGCGTGAGCGTGGTGAAGGCGGAGGTGGACGCGGCCACCAGGCCGTCGGCGTCCGCCGCCTGGGCGTTCACCGTGTACGCCGTGCCGGGGGTGAGCGCGGCGGCGGGCTTCCAGCCGGTGCCGTCCGGGGTGATCGAGCCCTGGACGGGCTTGCCGTCCTTGTCGGTCACGTCGACGGTGGTGAGCCTGCCCTTGGAGACGGACACCCGCAGGGCGTTCGGCGCGACGCCGCGGGCGCCGTCCTTCGGCTCGACGTCCAGCACGGCGGCGGACGTCTTCGAGGTGGTCGTGTTCGCGTTCCCGTCCCCGGTGGCGCCGGGGGCGGCGGTGGCGGAGGCGCCCGCCGGGCCGGCCGCTTCACCGCCCTTGCCCTGCTCGTCACCGCAGGCCGCGGTCATCAGCAGGACCCCGCCCATCGTCAGTGCCACCGCGCCGCGGTTGAAACGGTCGGTGGTGCGTATGGCGGAACGGGCCGCCCGAACAGTGCTCACAGGTGCTCCTTCTCGGTGTTGGTCGCCAGCTTGTCCGCCCGCTCGTCCCGGCCACAACGGTGAGCCGGCGATCAGGGACCCGGGGACGCCCGTACCTGCTCTGAGCTGGGAAGACGTAAGCTTCCTGGGACGCGTTCGCGGGATGGCGGAACCGTGGGACGGCGTGCCGCGTGCTTGTCTGCCGGAGCCCGCGCCACACCCGGCGGGGTCGGGGCGGGGGACGTGACGGTGCCGAGCCCGACTGCCGGGGGCGGGTGAAGGAACAGTGCCGAAGGGAATCGGGAAGTTGAGGGAGACGGACGAGGTCGCCCGGCTGCTGCAGGAGCTGAAGAGCCGGTCGGGGCTCAGTTACGGAGCGCTGGCGAAGCGGCTGCACCTGAGCACGTCGGCCCTGCACCGCTACTGCAACGGCGATGTGATGCCGACGGAGTTCGCCCCGCTGGACCACTTCTCGCGGGTGTGCGAGGCGACGCCGCAGGAACGCGTCGAGCTGTACCGGCTGTGGGTCGTCGTCCGTGCGACGCGTGGGAACAGGCCGACCGCCGCCCCTGAGCCGGTGGCACCCGCACCGCCCGCGACTGCGGTACCAGAGGCGGCCCCGGCACCGGAGCCCGTCCCGGACCGCGCCCCCGCGGTGTCGCCCCGGCGGCGCACCCGCCGCCGGGGCGTCCTCGCCGCGGTGACGGTCATCGCGCTGCTGGTCGCCGTCGGGGTCGTCGCCACCGGTCTGAGGCTCCGTCCGGACGGGGAGACCGACCCCGCCCGCGCCGCCGACGCCGGGTCGTCCACCGGATCCCCGGCCCCGTCCCTGTCCCCGCAGCTGTCCGCGGCCGCCGTCGCCGCCGCCGTCGCCGCTGCCGGGGCGAGCCCGTCCGGGGCGACCGGCGGGGCGGACCCGAGCACCAGCGCACCGATCAGCGTCGCCGTCCACCCGTCCGGCTGGGACGCCAAGTGCGACCAGTACGTCGTCAACCGCCCGCCGTCCGAGGTCCCCCGACCGCCCGCCGTGCCGGAGGCGGCGGGCTGGGCCTCCCAGGTCGGCGCGGTGCCGGGCCACTCCCGGTCGGTCAAGCTCACCGTGCAGGGCACTGGCTGGGACACCGTGCTGCTGACGGGTCTCAACGTCCGGGTCACCCGGGTCGCGGCCCCGCTCGCCTGGAACGCCTACTCCATGGGCGAGGGCTGCGCCGGTGGAGTCGGCGCCCGCTCCTACCGCATCGACCTGGACGCGGCCCGCCCCGTCCCGGTCGTGGCCGACGGCAGCGGCAGCCTGCCGGTGGTCGTGACCCAGAGCGAACCGGCGGTCATCGAGGTCACCGCCGAGACCACCACCCACGACGTCAGCTGGTACCTGGAACTGGAGTGGACCAGCGGCAACCGGAAGGGGATGCTGCCCGTCGACCTCGGCCACGGCACCCCGTTCCGCACCAGCGCGGTGAAGGACCGGCCGCTGTACGCCTACCCGGCGGGCGGGCAGGCCTGGGAGCAGGCCCCGGCCCGGCAGTAACGGCGACGACGGCGGCGCCGGGGGCGGGAACGCGATCAGGACCGGGGCCCCGGGGTACGGCCCCGGCCAGGACCAGGGGCCCGGTCCGGGATCGGTCCCGGGAGCCTGCCCGGGGCCGGGGGCCGCTGGGAGGATCGACCGGGGACGCCGGAGCGCTCCCCGGGCCGCGGGCCGCCGCGAGGGGACGGCTCACGGGCGGCGGTCTCGGTGGACCGGCGAGGCCCGGGGCGGCCGACCGGCCGTAGAGAGGAGCGCCACAGCATGTCGACGCACCACGGGCCACTGCTGCCACTGCCACTGCCACTTCGGCCGTCGCCGGAGCCGAGCGGCGCCGGCCTGCCCTGGACGGCCGGTGACGCGCTGGTGGCCGTCGGGGTGGCCGTCCTGGACCTCCTCGGCTACACGATCGGCGGCTCGGACGGAAGACCGCCGATCGCCGCGACCGCGCTGGTCCTGCTGGTACTGGCGGCCGTGCCGCTGCTCACCAGGCGCCGCCACCCGCTGGCGTCGCTGGCGGGGGTGCTGGTCCTCGGCCTGGCGCTGAACCTGAGTGTGTCGATGCCGCCGCACTTCACCGGCACGCTCTGCGTCGCGCTGTTCGCCGTGGCCCGGTCCCGCGGCGTCGCGGTGGCCGTGCCGGCCGGCCTCGTGGCGGCCGCCGTACCGCTGGTGGGCCGGGGGTATCCGCTGCCGCCCGCGGTGGGGGACGTGGCGGGCAACGTGGTCGCCGCGGCGCTGGTCGTCGTCACGGCCGAGGGGCTGACGTGGTGGCAGCACGAGGCGGAGGTCAGGCGCGGGCTGCTGGCCGACCGCGCGGTGGCGCAGGAACGGCGCCGCATCGCGCGGGAGCTGCACGACATCGTCGCCCACCACATCACCACCATGCAGCTGATGGCCGCCGGTGCCAGGGCCAACCTCGGCGGTGACACCGAGGTGGTGCGCGAGGCCCTGGCCACCCTGGAGGGCTCCGGCCGGATGGCGCTGCGCGAGATGCGCCACCTGCTCGACGTGCTGCGGGCCGACGACGAGCCGGACGGGGCGGACCGGGCTCCGGGCAAGGCTCCGGGCAAGGCGCCGGGCGGGGCGCCGTCCGCGCCGCAACCCGGGGTCGGGCAGCTCGGACAGCTCGTCGAGGAGTCCCGCAGGGCTGGCCTGCCCACCGACTTCGCGGTCCTGGGGGAGGAGCGCCCGCTGCCGCCGAGCGCCGGCCTGGCGGTGTTCCGGATCGTCCAGGAGGCCCTCACCAACACCCGCAAGCACGCGGGCCGGGCCGCCCGGGCGAGGGTCCGGCTGACCTACCACCCGGACCGGGTCACCGTCGAGGTGTCCGACAACGGCACCGCCGCGCCGCCCGACTCCCCGGCGGACGCCCTGGTGGGGGCGGGTGGTGCGCCCGGACCGCGGGCGGGCCGCACCGGGTACGGTCTGATGGGCATGCGCGAGCGCGTCGCGCTGCAGGGCGGCAGCATGGTGGCCGGGGGCATCGACGGTGGTGGCTTCCGGGTGGTGGCCAGTCTGCCGGTGGCGCCGGCGGACGGAGAGGAACGGCTCGGATGACGGGAACCACGGAACGGATCAGGGTGCTGATCGCGGACGACCAGCCGCTGGTGCGGCGAGGCCTGGCGCTGATCCTGGCCCCCGACCCGGCGTTCGAGGTGGTGGCCGAGGCGGACAACGGGCAGCGGGCGGTGGACCTCGCGCACCAGCACCGGCCCGACGTCGTGGTGATGGACATCCGGATGCCGGTCCTCGACGGGGTCCAGGCGACCGAGCGGCTCTCCCAGGAGCTGCCCGCGTGCCGGGTCCTGGCGTTGAGCACCTTCGACATGGACGAGTACGTGGTCGCCGCCCTGCGCGCCGGCGCCTCCGGGTTCCTGCCCAAGGACGTCTCCCCGGAGGAGCTTTCGGCGGCCGTGCGGACGGTGCACGGCGGGGAGGCGGTGGTGGCGCCGCGCCTGCTCACCCGGCTGATCTCCACCTACGTCACCTCGCCCCGGCTGCCGCGGCCGCCGGTGTCGGCGCCGGTGCCGGTCTCCGCTCCGGGTGAACTGACGCCCCGTGAGATCGAGGTGTGGCACCTGCTGGCCACCGGCCTCGACAACGCCGAGATCGCCTCGGCGATGGGCATCAGCGTCTCCACGGTCAAGAACTACATCACCAGCGTCTTCGCCAAGCTGAGCGTCCGCGACCGTGCCCAGGCGGTGATCGCGGCCTACGAGTCCGGTCTGGTCGAGGCCCGGTCCGCGAACCCGGCCGGCTGAAGCGGGCCGAGCAGGGCTGGAGTCGGGCTGAAGCGGGTCGGACCAGGCGGAAGCGAGCAGGGTCGGGCCGGCCCCCGGCGTGGGCAGGGGGCCGGCCCGAGGCCCGGGTCAGCGGCAGAGGGCCGCGTCCAGGGCGTCCGTCATGTGCTGCGCGCCGACCTCGCCCGGAACGGTGGTGACGGTGATGGTGGCGGCGCGACCGTCCTCGGTGACGCCGCCGCGGGTCCGGTAGCCGGGGGCGGTGCCGCCGTGGCCCCAGACGAGGCCGCCGCAGGAGAGCGGCCTGCTCTGCAGGCCCAGTCCGTAGCGGATCCCCTGGCCGATCAGATCGGCGGGGACGGTGGTGCGCATCTCGGCGAGCTGCGCCGGGGGCAGGAGCCGGCCGCCGAGGAGCGCGGTGAAGAACGTGTTGAGGTCGGTGTTGGTCGAGACGATCGCCCCCGTCGCCCAGGCCATCGAGGAGTCCATCTCGGTGTAGTCGAACCGGGGCGCGCCCGGTGTGCTGGGGAGGTAGCCGTGGGGGTGGGCCTCGTGGACGGTGGTGTCACCGACGGCGGGGAAGTAGGTGTGGCGCAGGCCGATGCGGTCGATGACGCGCTTGGTGATCTCCTCGCCGACGGGCCGGCCGGTGATCTTCTGGACGAGGAGCCCGGCGACGATGTAGTTGGTGTTGCTGTACGCCCAGCCGGTACCCGCGGGGAAGAGGGCCTTCTGGGCGAGGGCGCCGTCGAGGAGGTCGCGGGGCTCGAAGTAGCGGTACTGCACCGTGGTGAAGTCCGAGAGCTCGGGGGAGTCCATGTAGTCGGGCAGGCCGCTGGTGTGCTGGAGCAGTTGGCGGACGGTGATCTCGCGTCCGTCGATGCCGTCGCCGCGCAGCAGGCCCGGCAGGTAGGTCTCGATGGGGGAGTCCAGGCCCACCTTTCCTTCGGCGACGAGCTGGAGGACGACGACGGCGGTGAAGGTCTTGGTATTGCTGCCGGCGCGGATCTGCCCGTCCACGGGGACCTTGGCCCCGGTGGCGAGGTCGCCGACGCCGGCGGTGTAGTTGCGGGTGCGGCCGTCGCGGCCCTTGACGGCGGCCAGTGCGGCGGGCAGGCCGTCGTCCTTGACCAGGGCGTCCAGGCTCTGTTGGACGGTGTCGGGCCTGCCGCCGGCGAACGCCGTGGTCGGCGCCAGGACGCCGGCGGCCACGGCGGTGACGGTCGCCACGGCCGCCACCACCCGGTGCCGGCCACGGCGTCCGCGATGGGTTCGGTTGTGCTGTACGTGCTCGTTCATGGAGGAACTCCTCTGCTGGAGGCGGGAATTGGCGGGGCGGGCGGGTTCCGCGCGCCGAGGCGCGCGGAACCCGCTGGTCGTGGTCGTGCCGGTGCGGACGCTCGGACCGGGTCAGCGGCAGAGGGCCGTGTCCACCGCGGCCTTGACGTGCTGCTCGGCCGCGTCGCCCGGGATCATGGTCACCGCGACGCCGGCGGCGCGGCCGTCGTCGGTGGCGCCCCCGGAGCTGAAGTAGCCCGGGATGGTCCCGAGGTGGCCCCAGTACAGGCCGCCGCAGGACAGCGGGTTGCTCATCAGGCCCAGCCCGTAGCGGACGCCGGGACCCACCGAGTCGGCGGGGACGGTGGTGCGCATCTCGGCGAGCTGCGCCGCGGGCAGGAGCCGGCCGCCGAGGAGCGCGGCGTAGAAGCGGCTGAGGTCGCTCGTGGTGGAGACGACGGCGCCCGCCGCCCAGCCCCAGGACGGGTCCAGGTCCGTGTACTCGCGGAACGAGCCGTCGGCTTCCTGGTGGTAGCCCTTGGGGTGGGCCTCGCGGACGGTGGTGTCGCCGGGGGTGGGGAAGTAGGTGTGGCGCAGGCCGATGCGGTCGACGACGCGCCGGTTGATCTCCTCGCCGAGCGGCCGCCCGGTGACCTTCTGGATGATCAGGCCGGCCACCAGGTAGTTGGTATTGTTGTACTCCCACCGCGTACCCGGGGCGAAGTGGGCCTTCTGGGCCAGGGCCGCGTCGAGGAGCTCACGCGGTTCGTAGTACCGGTTCGGGTTGGCGAGGATGGCGCCCTTGTCCACGTACTCGGGCAGGCCGCTGGTGTGCTGGAGCAGCTGGCGGACGGTGATGCCGCGTCCGTCGATGCCGTCGCCGCGCAGCAGGCCCGGCAGGTAGGTCTCGACGGGCGAGTCCAGGCCCACCTTTCCTTCGGCAACGAGCTGGAGGACGACGACGGCGGTGAAGGGCTTGGTGTTGCTGCCGATCCGTATCTGGCCGTCCGTGGGGACCTTGGCCCCGGTGGCGAGGTCGCCGACGCCGGCGGTGTAGGTGCGGGTGCGGCCGTCGCGGCCCTTGACGGCGGCCAGCGCGGCGGGCACGCCGTCGTCCTTGGCCAGGGTGTCCAGGCTCGACTGGACGCTGTCGGGCCTGCCGCCCGCGAACGCCGCGGTCGGTGCCAGAACGCCGGCGGCCACGGCGGCGGCCGCCGCCACGGCTACCGCCACCCGGTGCCGGCCGTTGCGGCGGCGGAGCGGAAGGCGGTGGTGCGGTGCGTGCTCGTACACGGGGGTCCCCTCTGGTGGTTGGCGCCGGGGATTCCCGGCCTGCGGCAAGAAGACCATTCAGGGGCAAGGGAGTTCATCGGTTCCCAGGACGAGAGCGCACCCGGGAGCGGGCTCCCGGGAGCCGCCCCGGCCGGGACCGGGCTCCCGGCCGGGGCCGCGGCGGGGAGGGGGCGAGGCCGCGGCGGGGCGGGGGCGGGGCCGCGGCGGGGCGGGGGCGGGGCGGGGGCGAGGGACATCCGAAACGGTGACTGGAGGCGTCCCGGGGTGGTGGGGGAGGCTGGCGGCGACAATCCGGGCGTGGTGCTCGCGGCCGCGCCCCGACGGGTGGCGGCCGGCCGCCGCTCGCTCTCCGTCAGCAGACGTCGAAGGGGCCAGGGATGACGACGCCGGGCAACACCACGGGCAGTGGCGGTCCGTCGATGAGCGGCTACAAGGTCACGCCCGACGACGTCTCCGCGGCGTCCGTCTACGTGACCAACCAGGCCGGCGAGATCGACACCAAGATCGCCACGCTCCGGACGTACGTCGCGGGGCTGAGCGGCTGCTGGCAGGGCTCGGCGCACGGCGCCTTCGAGGTGCTGATGGCCGACTACGACATCTACGCGCGCATGATGCACGACGCGCTCACCGACATCGCCTCCGGGCTGCGCGGCAACTACGTCAACTACGTCGAGTCGGAGCAGGCGAACCTCGCCAACCTCCGCAAGGTGACGCTGCCCGCCGCCAAGTTCTGACGCCGCGTCCCTCCCCACCCCCTCCCAGGAGCACCGCGATGAGTTTCTCCGACGCCGTCCCGATCAGCGTCCAGCAGGACCTGGAGCACGCCGGCCCCTACCTCAACGCGCAGGCGGCCGACATCGCCCAGCAGCTGCACGAGCTGGCCATGTACCTGAACCAGCTGCCGGAGCTCTGGCAGGGCGCGGCCTCCGGCTACTACCAGGGGCTCCAGGCCGAGTGGAACATCGCGGCCGAGGGGCTGTTCGGCCCCGACGGCGTGCTCGGCCAGATCGCGCACGCCATGAACGTCAACTGGGCGAACTACAGCAGCGCCGAGTGGGCCAACTCGCAGACCTGGAACAACACCGCCGGCCGGCGCTGAGGCCGGGGCCGCCTCCGCCGTCGCGGTCGGCCGTCATCCGTACGACATTCCGCATGAACGAGGGCAAGAGAGCTACGCATGGCTGACGGGCACTGCCGAGTGACAGTGGTCGGCGAACACAAGCGGGTGGACCTCGCGGTCCCCGCCGCCGCCCCGATCGCGGAATACGTCACGACGCTGGCCCGGCTGGTCGGCCAGGAGGAGCTGGAGGCGCTGCCGGCGGCGTGGTCGCTGGCGGTGCCGGGCGGGCCGACGCTCCACCCCGTCTCCTCGCTGCGCGAGGCCGGGGTGCAGGACGGCCAGCTGCTGTACCTGCGGGATGCCGCCGAGGGCGAGTTCGAGGAACCGCTGGTCCGCGACGTCGACGAGCTGGTCGCCGACGTCGCCGACTCCTTCGGCGACCTGCGCTGGACCTCGCGCGCCCGCGCGGTCTGCGCGACGGTCCTGGGCGCGCTCGGCCTGGCCGCCGCCTGTGTGACGGCCGCCTCGCGCGGCGGCTGGTCCGGGGCGGTGGCCGGCCCGGTGGCGGTCGGCGCCGCGTTCGTCCTGGTCATCACCGGCTGGCTGCTGGGCCGTTCCACGTTGGACCTGCCGTCCCGGCTGGGCCTGCCGATCGCGCTGGCCGCCGTGCCCTGCGCGGCGGTGGCCGGCTGGTTCCTGCCCGACCCCGTGGACGGCAACGCCACCGCGGCGGCGCTGGGGGCGATGGTCGGCGCCGGGGCCGCGCTCTGGGCGGCGCCCTCGGTGGTCGCCGCCGCCGTGCTGCTGTTCGGCGTGGCCGGGGCGGCCGTGGTGGGGCTGCTGGAGGCGGTGCACGCGGACCTCGCCCAGGGCGCGGCCGCGGTGGCCGTGGTCGGCTACGGGATGCTGCTGATCGCGCCGTGGCTGGCCGGCCAGCTGGCCGCGCTGTGGCCCACCGAGCGCGGGTCGGAGGACGGCGCGGTCCGCGTGATGGTGCACCGGGCACGGACCCTGCTGCTCTGCTGGACCGCCGCGGTCTCCCTGCTGCTGGCCGTCGCGCTGGCCGTGCTCGGCTCGGCGCACGGCGGCTACCCGCCGGCGCTGGCCGGCTGCCTGGCGGTCGCCGCGCTGCTGCGGGCGGGAACCTTCCGGCTGCTCGCCGAGGCGGCCCCCGTGGTGGTGGCCGGCGCCGTCGGCCTGGCCACCACCCTGCTGTTCGCGCCCGAGGCGATGGCGGCTCCCGGCTGGGTCGGCCCGGTGGCGCTCTGCGTGGTCGGGGTGCTGATGGCGGGCACCGGGGTGGCGCTGTCCTTCCGCCGTACGGCGGCCCGCGAGGCCGCGCGGGCGCCGGCGCTGAACGTGCTGGGCACGCTCTGCGGGGTGGCCGCGGTGCCGCTGGCGCTCGGGGTGTTCGGCGTGTTCCAGAACCTCGCCGCGTTCGGACACCACCTGTGAGCCGGACGGCCTGCCGCCCGGTCCTGCCCCGGCCGGTCCCGGGCGGCCGGTCGGACGGCTGGTCGGAGGGCCTAGCGCCCGCTGAGCTGGTGGACCCTCAACTGCTCCGGGACGCCGAACCGGAGGGGGTCCGCCACCGCGGCGGGAGCCGTCGGGCCGGGGGAGGCCGCCGGCTCGGGGCCGGTCTCGTCGACGTAGCCCAGTTCGATCGCCTTGCGGGTCAGCTCCGCCTTGTTGCCGGCGTTGAGCTTGGCCCGGATCCGCTTCACGTAGGTGTTGACGGTGGCTTCGCTGAGCGCCATCAGCCGGGCGATCTGGCCGTGGGTGTAGCCCTGGGCGATCAGCCGCAGCGTCTCCACCTCGCGGCGGGCCAGGCCCTGGCTCTCGCCGGGGCTGCGACGGCTCAGCTCGGAGTGGAGGTGGCCGCCCAGGCCCGCCGCCAGGTAGAAGCTGCCGCGGGCGACCGCCTCGACGGCGGACAGGAACTCGGTGTCGTCGGCGTGCTTGGTGACGAAGCCGTACGCGCCGGCCTTGAGCGCGGTCAGCAGGTCCCTGGGCTCGGCCGACGGGGAGAGGACCAGGACCGCGCTGGTGGCGCTCAGGGCGCCGATCACGTGCAGGACGGACGTGCCGGAGTAGGGGGTGGGGTCCAGCACCACCACGTCGGGGCGGAGCCCGCTCTCGGCCAGGTCGTGCACGGTGTCCACCGAGGCGATCACTTCCAGCCGGGGGCTGCGGGCCAGGACCTGCTCGATCCCCATGCGTGTCATGCGGTGGTCCTCGACGATGCCTATGGTCGGCATAACCGGCCTTCCCTCTCTCCGTCTCCCGTGCGGTCGCGCCAGCTGAGCCGCGTCGGGAGGTCTGCGTCACGTGCCGTCACTCCGTTCTACGCAGCCGGGGCCTGAGATGTTCGGATCGGTTGCGAGACGGCGACGGCGCCCGCTCGCGCACGCTCCGTCGAACCATCAGTGTGCGGAGCGGCACGGGCTGTTCGTCCGGGCGCCCGCACCGGAACATGTCGTATTCGGTCGGGGGGCCGCGCGCCCGCCCGCGCCCGTGGAGGTTGATCATGGCTGAGGCCGAGCAGGACGGTACGGACCGGCGGAACATGGTGGCGGCCTTCGTCAAGGAGGTCCGGGGCGGGGACGGCGGCCCTTCGAAGGTGGTGCCGCGCGCCTGGGCGGTGGGCCTCACCGTGCTCGTCGTCGGTGCGGGCGCGGTCGGCGTCGGCATGCTGGCCAAGGGCGGTCAGCACGGGCCGGCGAAGGCGGCCGCCGAGCACCCGGTGACGGCCACCCCCTCGCCGAGCGCCTCGACCGGCTCCGGCCAGCCGGCGCCCGGCACCCCGGGCAACGCGGCCCCGCCCCTGGCGAACACCGACACCGGCTCCGGCGGTTCGGGCGGCAACCCGCAGGGCCGGCCGGCCCCCGCGCCCGGCGACAACGCGCCCGCGCCCTCGGGCGACAACGCGCCCGCCCCGGCCGGCGGCGCGCCGCTCGCGCCCCGGAACAACCAGGCGGCCCCGGCGCCGGCGGCTCCCGCCCCGGCCGCTCCCGCCCCCGCGGCGCCGGCCCCGGCGGTCCCGGCGCCCAACCTGGCGGCGGCCAAGTCCGCCGCCTACACGGCGGTGGCCGGCTACGGCTGCCCGTCCAACAGCCTCCAGGGCTTCTCCGAGGCCGGCCGGTACTCCAACGGCAGCGCCGGCTGGGTCAGCGTGGGCAGCGCCGGCTGGGCGCAGGACGGCTGCAAGGGCCAGTTCGACGCGATGCCGATGTCGGGCGACGCGAAGGAGGACGACCGGAGCAACTACGCCCTGTGGACCTTCTCCCCGGGCGCGGCGGGCCTGCGCACGGCCACCTGCCAGGTCCAGGTGTACACGCCCAAGGACGGTGACATCACGCACGTCGGCGGGGAGCCGGCGCACTTCGAGGCCTACGGGTCGTCCAGCCTCTCCTCCGGGATGCTGAACGCCTTCGACGTCGACCAGCGGGGCCACCTCGGCGAGTGGAAGGACGTCGGCACCTTCAGGACCACGACCGGGGTGCTGATGATCAAGCTGGACAGCCGGGGCCTGGACTGGCACGGGAAGACGAAGACCAACGCCCACCTGGCGGTCGCCCAGATGCGGGCGACCTGCAATTGAGCCCTGTGGGTGCGGTACCAGGCCCCGAAGGGGTGCGCGCATGAGCAAGACGTGGGTCAAGGTCGCCCAGCGGGGCTGGGGCGTCCAGCGCAGCATCGGCGCGGCGGTGCGCACGGCCGCCGACGGCGGGGTCGTCTCGGTGATGCCGGGCGAGTACGCGGAGAGCGTGCTGCTGGAGCGCGGGGTCAGCCTGGAGGCGGCCGAGGGGCCGGGGACGGTCACGATCGCCCCGGCGCGCGGGCCCGCGCTCACCGTGGCCGGCGGCAGCCCCACCGTGCGGGGGCTGCTGCTGCGCGGCGCCGACCCGCGGGAGCCGGCCGTGCTGATCGGCGGCGGCGCACCCGTGCTGGAGCACTGCGAGGTGGTCGGCGGCCGGGTCGAGGTGGCCGGGCGGGCCGCGCCGGTGCTGCGCGACTGCGCCGTCCGCGGGGCGGTCGGCGTCGGCCTGCGCCTGGGCGGGGACAGCCGGGCCGTGGTCGAGGGCTGCGCGGTGGCCGACACCGAGGGCGTCGGGCTGCTGGTCGCCGAGGGCGCCGTCCCCGAGGTGCGGAGCACCAGGATCGGCCCGAGCAGCGCCCAGGGCCTGTACGTCGGCGGCACCGGCGGCGGCTCGTTCGAGGGCTGCGAGGTGACCGGCAGCGGTGGCGCGGCCGTCCGGGTGGCCGACGCGGCGGCCCCGGTGCTGCGCGCCTGCCGCCTGCACGGCAACCACGCGGCGGGCCTGCACGTCTCGGCCGACACCCACGAGCCGCTCGCGGCCGGGTCGGCCGAGCCGGCCGAGGGCGGCACCGTGCTGACGGACTGCGAGATCACGGGCGCCGCCACCGTGGGCGTCCTCGCCGACGAGGACGCCCGGGTGCTGCTGCGGGACTGCCGGGTCTCGCGGACCGGCGGGGCCGGGATCGTGGCCGTGGACCGCAGCCGCCTGCGCCTGTACGACACCGTCACCACCGACACCGGCGACACCGGGCTGGCCCTGGGCCAGAGCGCCTCGGCGCGGGTCGAGGGCGGCGGCTTCCTGCGCGCCACCGGCAACGGCGTGTACGTGGCGGGCGAGGCCGAACTGGCGCTGAACGGCAGCGAGGTGGCGGACGCGGGCTTCAGCTGCCTGCACCTGGGCGAGGGCGGCTCCGCCGACCTGGCCGACTGCCGCCTGCACGGCACGCCGGAGCACGGCATCAGGGTCACCGGCAACTCCCTGCTGAGCGCCGAGGGCACCACCGTCGAGCAGGCCCGGATGGCCGGGGTCTCGGTGGAGGAGCGGGCCGACGCGGTGCTGCGCGGCTGCACCGTACGGGCCACCGGCGTCGGCGTACGCCTGGACACCCGCCACCGCCCGCTGCTGGAGGACTGCGAGATCGCCGCCACGGCGGGCGCGGGCGTGGAGGTCGGCGAGCGCACCGGCGTGCTGCTGAACCGCACTAGGATCCACGACACCGGCGGCTCCGGCCTGCTCGCGGCCGAGCGGAGCACCCCCGTGCTGGACGGCTGCGAGATCACCGACACGGCGGGCAGCGGCATCGTGGTGCGGGCGGGCGCCGACCCGCGGGTGCGGGCCAGCACGATCGCGCGCACCGCCAAGAACGGCCTGTACCTGGACGAGGGCGCGCACGGCCTGCTGGAGGACTGCGCGCTGTCCGAGACCGGCTACCCGGCCCTGTACGTCGGCGCGGGCGCCGATCCGGTGCTGCGCCGCTGCCTCGTCCACGACACCGCCGAGGACGTCGCGCTGGCCGAGCGGGCCGCCGCCGTGCTGGAGGACTGCCGGACGGAGCGGGTCGAGCAGGCCACCCTGCCGGCCGTCGGCGAGCCGGTCGCCCCGGGCACCCCGGCCGGGATCGCCCGGCCCTGGTCGCTGCCGGGAACGACGGCCGGAGCGACAGCCGGGGCGACGGCGGGGGCCGGCGCCCCGGCGGGCGACGGCGAGGCGGGCGGGACGGAGGAGCGGGACCGCGCCGAGGCCGAACTGGCGGCCCTGCTCGCGGAGTTGCACCGGCTGGTCGGCCTGGAGCGGGTCAAGCGCGACGTCGAGACCATGGTCAAGCTGATGCAGTTGGTCCGGCGCCGCAAGGAGCTGGGCCTGCCGCCGCCGCCCACCAGCCGCCACGTGGTCTTCGCGGGGAACCCGGGCACCGGCAAGACCACCGTGGCCCGGCTGTACGGGCGGATCCTGCACGCGCTGGGCATGCTCTCCAGCGGCCACCTGGTCGAGGCGGACCGCGGCGACCTGGTCGGCGAGTACGTCGGGCACACCGCGCCCAAGACCACGGCGGTGTTCCGCCGGGCGCTGGGCGGGGTGCTCTTCATCGACGAGGCCTACGCGCTGGTGCCGCACGGCCAGGGCGGCGACTTCGGCCAGGAGGCCATCTCGACGCTGGTCAAGCTGATGGAGGACCACCGCGACGAGGTCGTGGTGATCGTGGCCGGCTACCCCGGGGACATGCAGCGCTTCATCGACGCCAACCCGGGCCTGGCCTCCCGGTTCACCCGTACGCTGACCTTCGACGACTACCTCGGCCCGGAGCTGGTCGACATCGTCGCCCACCAGGCCGAGCAGCACCGCTACGACCTGCCGGAGCCGACCCTGGCCGCGCTGGCCGGGTACTTCACGGAGCTGCCGCGCGACGAGGGCTTCGGCAACGGCCGCACCGCCCGCCAGGTCTTCCAGTGGATCACGGAGCGGCACGCCCAGCGGATCGCCGACCTCGACGCCCCGACGGCCGAGGACCTGACCACCGTCCTGCCGGAGGACCTGCCGGAGTTGAGCACGGCGGTCTGAGGCGCGGCGGTCCGGGGCACGGCGGTCCGGCGCACGGCGCACGGCGCCCCGGGGCTCCCCGCCCCGGGGCACGGCGCCGGCGACCGGTCAGGCCGTCGGCCTCGGCGCGACCTCCGGGAGGATCGACCCGTGGTCGGCGGACGCGTAGGCCTGGCCCGCCAGGTCCAGCCGGGCCAGGTAGACGCCGTAGATCTCGACGGCGTCGGCCACCTGGCGCAGCGCCGTCTGCAGCTCGGGGTTGATGATCGGCGCGAACTTCTGGGCGGCCTTCTGGACGCCCTTGTCCGGGATGGGCCCCGTCCGCGCGATCGGACCCATCCCGCCGGCCATCCCCGAGTTGTCGTACCAGGTCCCGACGGGGGCGAACTCCTGGCCCCAGAAGGTGCCGCTGGCGACCACGGCGTCCACCTTGGCCTTCAGGGCGTTGTAGGCGTCCACCACCCCGGAGGTGGTGGACGCCCCGCTGACGATGACGGAGTAGACCGTCGACAGGTCCACCGAGAAGGACGCGTGGCTGGGCGGCGCGGGGGCGGTCCCGGACGGGCCGGTCCCGGACGGGGCGTTGGCGGGGTTCGTGAAGCCCTCGTTGAAGCCCGGGACGTAGCCGTTCTCCCACAGCATCTTCAGGGTCGGGTCGGCCGCGCCCCCGCCCGGCTTGGGGTCTCCGCCGCCGCCGTCCTCGGGCGACGGGACGTAGATCGGGGAGTTGATCGGGGCGACCACGCGGACCTCCGGAGCAGGGAGCGGGCAGTGAACAGGGCCATCCTCGCCCACCGGCCGCCCGGGGCGGGAGGTCCCCGTTCGGGGACGCCGGGGGGACAGAAAGCGGGTCTGTCCCGCCCGTCCGGCCGCTGCCTAGACTCCGCAGGGCCGACGTGCGTACGTGGACCAGCCGTACGCGGATCGGGCCGGGCCGGACCGGTGCGGACCGGCCGAACGACGAGCCCCCGGGGAGCGCCTGCCGTGGCCTACACCTTGCAGGAATTCAAGGTCGACCTGCAGCAACTGCTCGAAGCGTCCGGCACGCTGGGCGCCGAGAGCGAGAACATCAAGGGGGAGATCGACGCGATCGCGACGGCCCTGGCACCCCTGGAGACCGGCTGGATCGGCCCGGCCGGAACCTCCTTCGCCGCCATCACCAAGGTCTACAAGGACGACATGGTCGACCTGCAGAACCTGCTCGACGAGATGACCAGGCGGATGCGGTCGGCCTACCGGATGTACCACGACATGGAACTGGCCAACTACAACAACGTGCGCGCCTGATGAGCGTCGAACCCAACCCCGGCACCCCCGCTCCGGTCACGCCCGACTACGACACGGTCAAGCTCACCATCCCGCTGCACGAGATGGCGGCCGCCAAGGCCACCGTCGAGGCCTCCCTGAACAACATCCTGGACAGCCTGGTCACGATCGAGCAGACCCTCGCCGACCTCAAGCTGGGCTGGGCGGGACAGACCGCGGACCAGGCCAAAGCGATCTTCGACCAGTGGAACGCCTGCATGGCGGAACTGGTCGGGACCAAGACCAAGGCCAAGCCCGACGGCGCGGACGGGGTCTTCCAGCGGCTGATGATCGCCGTGGGCAGCGCGGCCGCCAACTACGACCACGCCGAGGACTTCATCGTCACCAAGCTCTTCGCGCCGCTCACCGCCGCCATCGGCGCCCCCTCGACGGGCTCCGGCGACCCGAACGCCTACAACCCGCCGCCGAAGGACCTCGTCAACGACAAGAGCAACACCGTGGTCGCCGAGATCTTCTGACCCCGCCCGACCCCCGCCCCGGCCCCGGCGCGCCCCCGCGCCAGGGCCCGCCGCACCACCGCCGCAGTCGAGCACCGAGAGGCACAACCAGGTGAGCAGGATCCCCTTCCACCGGCCCACCCGCGCCCTGCCGCCGGCCCTGCCCGACCAGCGCGTGGTGCTGCCCGCCCCGCCGCAGACCCCGCAGGGCGCCAACTCCTCGGCCAGCACCTGGCTCTCCCTGCTGCTGCCGCTGATGAGCAGCATCAGCATGGCCGCCTACATGGTGATGTACCGCAACCCGCTGCTGATCGCGCTGGGCGTCGGCTTCGTGCTGATCTCGATCGCCGCCACCCTCGCCGTCCGCCACCAGATGCGCAGCGCGACCCGGCAGACCAAGGACCGCCAGCGCGAGCGCTACCTGCGCTACCTGACCGACGTCAAGAAGACGGCCCGCCAGGTCGCCGACAGCCAGCGGCTGGCAGCCGGCTGGCTGCACCCCTCGCCGGAGCGGCTCTGGGCGCTCGCCGAGCGCCGCCGCCGGGTCTGGGAACGGCGCGCCACCGACAAGGACTTCCTCCAGCTGCGCCTGGGCCAGGGGCAGGGCCCGCTGGCCACCCCGATCCAGCTCGGCACCCGCAACGACCCGCTCGCGGAGTACGACGAGCAGACCCACGCCGCCGCGCAGCGGGTGGTCGACCAGGCCGGTACGGTCGGCCGCCAGCCCGCCCTGGTCGACCTGGTCAGGACCGGCGTGCTCAGCCTGCTCGGCCCCGCCGACCGGACCAGGGCGCTGGCCCGCTCGCTGCTCTGCCAGCTCGCGGTGCTGCACGCCCCCGACGACGTCACCGTCGTGGTCTGCACCGGCGGCGACCCCGACTGGGAGTGGGCCAAGTGGCTCCCGCACACCCACGAGGCCGGCGCCCCGAGCCCGGCCGGTGTGGTCCCGCTGGTCGCCGCCGAGTTCGAGGCGCTCGCCGACGCCCTGGAGGGCGCGATCACCCGCGCCCAGGCCGAGCGGACCACCCGCCGGCCCGTCCTGGCGGGCGCCCCCGCCCCGGTGATGCGACGGCTCGTCGTCCTGCTCGACCCGTACGACCCGGCCGCCGCCTGGGCCCGCGGCCCGGTGGCCACCTCCCTGCTCGAATCGGCCGGGCCCGACCTGGGCATCACCGTGATCTGCCTGGTCGGCGCCGAGCGCGACGAGCCCACCCGCACCGAGGTGCGCGCCCGGGTGGGCGAGGACGGCTCGCTGGTCCTGGAGGGCCGCAACACCGAGCTGTACAGCCGGGTCGAGGGGGCCGTCGCGGACGCCCCCGCCCCGGAGCTCTGCGAGCTCACCGCGCGGGCGCTGGCCCCGCTGAGCCTGTCCGAGGAGCCCGAGCAGCTGCTGGCCCGCACCATCACCCTGCCCGAGATGCTCGGCACCCCCGACGTGGCCGCCTTCGACCCGTCCGTCAGCTGGATCCCGGCCGGCGACGAGCGGCTGCTGCGCCTGCCGATCGGCCTGTCCGGCGAGGGCGACCCGGTGCTGCTCGACCTCAAGGAGTCCGCCCAGGGCGGCATGGGCCCGCACGGCCTGATCGTCGGGGCCACCGGCTCCGGCAAGAGCGAACTGCTGCGCACCATGGTCACCGGGCTGGCGATGACCCACTCCCCGGAGCTGCTCAGCCTGGTGCTGGTCGACTTCAAGGGCGGCGCCACCTTCGCCGGCGTCACCGGACTGCCGCACGTGGCCGGCCTGATCACCAACCTCGCCGACGACCTCTCGCTGGTGGACCGGGTCCGCGCCGCCCTCCAGGGCGAACAGCAGCGCCGGCAGCGGCTGCTGCGCGCGGCCGGGAACGTCGACTCGCTGCGCGAGTACCAGCTGCGCCAGGCGGCCGGGCAGTGCGACGTGGACGGCAAGCCGCTGGAGCCGCTGCCCTACCTGCTGATCGTGGTCGACGAGTTCGGCGAACTGCTCTCCCAGCGCTCCGACTTCATCGACCTGTTCGTCCAGATCGGCCGGGTCGGCCGCAGCCTGGGCATGCACCTGCTGCTGGCCACCCAGCGGCTGGAGGAGGGCCGGCTGCGCGGCCTGGAGTCGCACCTGTCGTACCGCGTCTGCCTGCGCACCTTCAGCGCCGCCGAGAGCCGCGCGGTGATCGGCACCCCCGACGCCTACCAGCTGCCCCCGATCCCCGGCTCCGCCTACCTCAAGGTGGACGAGTCGGTCTACCAGCGCTTCCGGGTCGCCCACATCTCCGGCCCGTACCAGGAGCCCGGCGCGGGCGAGGACGGCGCCGCGGCCGGCCTCCCGGTCGTGCCCTTCGAGCTGCGCACCGCGCCGCAGGAGGAGCCCGAGGAGCCCGCCGAGTCCCAGCCGCCGGCCCTGCCCGCCGGCCCCACCGAGATGGAGGTGGCGGTCGACCAGGTCTGCCGGTTCGGGCAGTCCGTGCACCAGGTCTGGCTCGCCCCGCTGCCCGCCGCGATCCCGCTGGACAGCCTGATCGGCCCGGTCTCCGAGCAGCCGGGGCGCGGCCGCCAGGCCGGCCTGTGGCCCGGCACCGGCCGGCTCGCCTTCCCCGTCGGCGTGCTCGACCTGCCCCTCCAGCAGCAGCAGCTGCCGCTCCAGTTCGACTTCGAACGCGTCCACGGCAACCTCGCCCTGGTGGGCGCGCCGCAGACCGGCAAGAGCACCCTGCTGCGCACCACGGTGCTGTCCGCGATGCTCACCCACACCCCCGACGAGGTGCAGTTCTACGGACTGGACTACGGCGGCGGCAGCCTCGGCCCGCTGGAGGCCGCCCCGCACGTGGGCGCCGTGGCCGGGCGCCGCGACGAGCAGCGGGCCCGCCGGGTGCTGGCCGAGCTCGGCCTCCTGGTCGCCGCCCGCGAGCAGCTCTTCGGGGAGCTGGGCGTCGACTCGGTGGCGGCCTTCCGGGCGCTGCGCAAGGCCGACCGGCTGCCGGCCGGGACCCGGGCCGCCGACGTCTTCCTGCTGCTGGACAACTGGGGCGCGATCCGCACCGAACTGGAGGGCGCCGAGGCCTCGGTGCTGGACATCGCCTCCCGCGGCCTGGGCGTGGGCGTGCACGTGATCGTCACCGCCAACCGCTGGGCCGACATCCGGCCGAACCTGCGCGACAGCTTCTCCGGGCGCCTGGAGCTGCGGCTGAACGAGCCCACCGAGTCGGAGGTCAGCCGCCAGGCGAGCCGGCAGGTCCCCAACATCCAGGGCCGCGGCATCGTGTCGCCCGGCGTGCTGTACCAGGCCGTGCTGCCCCGGCTGGACGGCCGCGAGGGTACCGACGGCCTGGCCGAGGCCCAGGAGGACGCGCTCGGCAAGATCGCCGCCTCCTGGCCGGGCGCCGGCGCCCCGCCGGTGCTGATGCTGCCCGACCGGGTGCTGCTCGAGGACCTCGACCCCGCGGGGACGGCCGGATTCGCCGCGGACGAGGTGCCGATCGGCGTCGGCGAGCGCGACCTGGCGCCGGTCGGCCTGGCGATGGGGCCGGGCGACCCGCACTTCCTGGTGTTCGGCGACGCCGGCAGCGGCAAGTCCGCCTTCCTGCGCACCTGGATGGCCGCCACGGCCGCCCGGAGCACCGCCTGGGAGTCCCGGTTCATGGTGATCGACTACCGGCGCAGCCTGCTGGACGCGGTGCCGGAGGACTACATCGGCGCCTACGCGGGCGACGCGGCCGCCGCCGAGGCCTACGTCGACCAGCTGGTCGCCAAGCTGGCCGAGCGGATGCCGCCGCCCGGCATCACGGCCGCCCAGCTCCGCGCCCGGGACTGGTGGGACGGTCCCGAGCTGTACGTGGTGGTGGACGACTACGACCTGGTCGCGGTCGGCCACCAGTCCCCGCTGGCCAGGCTCGCCGACTACGTCACCCAGGCCCGTGAGATCGGCCTGCACGTGGTGCTGGCCCGCCGGGTGGCCGGGGTCGGACGCCCGCTGATGTCCGACCCGCTGCTCTCCCGGCTCAAGGACCTCGGCACCGGCGGCCTGATCCTCTCCGGCGACCCGCGCGAGGGCGTCCTGCTGGGCGACCAGCGCGCGGCCCAGCGCCCCCCGGGCCGCGGCGTCCTCGTCCGGCGCTCCGGACCGGCCAGGCTGCTCCAGGTCGCGCTCCGCGAGGAGGAGCCGGCCTGACCAGCCGGGCTCCTCCCACCGGGCCGGGGGCTCTCGCAGCCCCCGGCCCGTTCGTACCTTCCCGCCCGCGCTCTCCGCGGCAGTTGCTTCGAGGTGGATCCCCGATGGCCGACAACGGCTTCAGCATCAGCGACATCTACGCCCTGGGCAACCAGTGGATCGAGCTGGGCAACACGGTGTACGCGGCCCGGTACGGCACCAGCATGGCCATGGACAAGTTCCAGTGGACCGGTGACGGCATGGTGGCCGCGCACGACGCCTGGAACCTCGTCGGCAACAGCGTGCTCGACCCGGCGGTCACCACCTGCTGGAAGATCGGCGACGCCATCAACGACTACGGCCGGGCGCTGGAGAAGATCATGGCCGCCGAGCAGAAGGCCGCCAACGCGGCCGGGCTGGCCAGCATCATCGCCACCATCCTCGGGTTCGTCCTCCCCTTCGGCCTGGGCCTGCTGGCCAGGCTGATCGCGCCGCTCCTCGAAGGCCTCATCACCCTCATCACCAACATCCTGAGGACGATCGGCGAGAGCCTGCAGACCATCCTCAACATCGGCGCCTTCATCGGCGGCGCCGTGGCCGGCGGCCTGCTCCAGCTGGGCACCGACCTGCTGGCCCAGCTGATCGCCGACAAGATCTACGACGTCCCGTTCGAGATCGACTGGGCCGCCGAGGGCATGAGCATGGGCTTCGGGGCCGTCTTCGGCGGCCTCGGGGGCCTGGCCGGTCTGCGCGGACCCAAGGAGGTCGGGATCGGCGGCGGCCCCAAGGGGGTCGGGGGCAAGGGCGTGACCCCGCCGAAGGTCGACCCGCCGGGTGTGAAGCCCCCGGTCACCGAGCACGTCCCGCTGCCGGGGCGCGGCTCCGTGCCGCTTCCGGAAGGGCCGGGGTCCATCGGCGGAGTCACCCCGGGCGGCATCGGCAAGGTCCCGCCGCCGGAGCTGTTCCCGGGCGGCGGCAAGCCGCTGGGCGCCGAACCGGGCAGCGTGCCGCCGGGACGCTCGCCCGTCGCCCCCGGCGGGGTGGAGCCCCCCAAGACCGGGATCCCCCACGAGGCCCCCGGCAGCACCCCGCCCGGCCCGCCCAGGACCACGACGCCCGGCCGGGGCCCCGAGCCGGTGACCCGGGAGCCCGGCCAGCTCGACCCGTCGGGAACCCACCAGCCGACCCCCGGCGGTCAGGTGAAGCCCGGGACCGGAGTGCACGAGCCCGGGGCGGGCGGGATCGGCAACGTCGCCCCGCCGAAGAGCACCGGCGGCCAGATCGGCGGCCAGGAGACGCACGGGCCGCTGGGCGGCAAGGACGGCTCGCTGCCCGACGCCACCTCGCGCTCCGTCAACGAGACGGGCGGGAACGGCGGTTCGCGCGGCACCGGCAACGGCAACGGCACCGGCAACGTCACCCGGCCCGGCCCGAACGAGCAGACCCCCGGCCACTCGCAGTCCGAGACGCCCGTCGACAACCAGACCTACAAGGCCTCCTTCGACCGGCAGCCCGGCGGAACGCGGCCCGGCAGCGACGTCGGCGCCAACGGCCGGCCGTCCTCGGCCTCCGCCCGCGTCGAGGGCGACAACGCCGTTGTGGCCACGGACCGCAACTCGCTCTCCGCGAAGACCCCCGGAAACCACGACGGCCTCCCCGGGGGCAACAACAACCGGCCCGAGGGCGTGAAGCAGCCCCTCAAGGAGGGGGCGGAGGCGCCCGCGAACAACCAGCGGACCGCCACCGGAGGCGGCACCACCCCCCGCGACACCCCGCTGGAGCCGATGCGGGACAACGGGAAGTCCGGCGGCTCCTCCGGTTCCGCGCCCAAGGGCAACGAGCGGACCAACCAGTCGACCGGGGGGCAGAAGCCCCTGACGAGGGAACTGGAGCCCCAGGCACCGGAGAACAGCAACCGGCAGTCGACCGCCTCCTCGGCGCGGGAGCACGAGGGCAGCACCAACGGGACGAAGCAGACCACCTCCGAGAGCACGGCCCCGGGCAAGGGGGACCGGCCGACCTCGGAGCAGACCCGGCAGAACGGCCAGCAGGAGGGGACGACCGGGAAGTCGGAGGGTGTGGCGTCGAAGAAGCCCTCGACGCGGCCGTTCGGTGCCAGGAAGGTGATGACCATCGCCGACCTCCCCCCGGAGGGGGCGGGGCCGAAGAGTGGCGCCCCGGAACCGGGGATGCGACCCGGCAGTTCCAACGTGAGGACCCTCAACGACCTCCCGAGCGAACACGGGGCGGGCGGCTCGGCGAAGGGCGGATCGTCGGGGGAGAAGCCGCTGGTCGACCGGGGTTCCGGGTCCACGTTGGACGGGAAGCCCGGTGAGAAGTGGGTGTCCCGGGATTCGGCTGATCGCAGGTCGATGACCATGGACGACCTC